>CAYMKD010000026.1:0-13976 GCA_964390435.1 uncultured Pseudobdellovibrionaceae bacterium
GTTCCTGGAAATACTTATCTTTTTACCTTTGCAGTTACCGAGAGCAAACAACCCACGATAATTTATGAAGATGTGGTAGGTATTTATCAAAATAATAGTTTTTATTTTAAGTTTTATGAAAATGATGAAGACCTTACAAGTGGGCATTTAACCATAAACCCAGAGGCTTTTGACCCCATTTCACTTAGTCTTTTTTACGACAGATTTAATCCAGATGGTGTTGGTGACTATTCTTGTACAGAAGTAGAAAATTAATATTTAACTATAAAAGGACCTCATTAATATGAAACTATTTTTATCTTTTTTGCTTATGACCGCTCTAAGTCCTTCCGTTTTTGCTCTTGCATATCAGTGCATTGGTTCAGATAAAAATCCTTATGGTACCATTATGGTAGTAACCGCTGATGTAACAGATTGCACTTTAACCATTAATTCTCATAAAAACCCTAGCGTTAAAGAAAGTGATTATTCATTTGAAATAGTTCGACGCTGTCCTGGCGAAACTCCTCAAACTATAGATCAAGCTTGGGGGGTTTGGCGTGGATTAAATGAGATTTATTGGACTTTTGAAGATGCTTGGCGACCATATTACCTTGGTTATGTTGCACAAAGCTCTGAAACTGGCACAATCTATGCGATTCTTGAATATACAGGGTCTTATAATGTGCCCGTGCAAGAATATTATCAGTGTAGAAACATCTCTAATCACTAGTTTACTCTAGGCATCTCCGCCACCAGCTTGATACTTTGGCCCTTTCACAGAGGCTTTAGTAAAAAGTCGATTCATTCGTGCGATGTTTGTAAGACTAATATCCTTAGGACAGGCTGCTGAGCAAGCGCCTGTTGTTGTGCAAGCACCAAAACCTTCAGCGTCCATTTGTGCTACCATTTTTTGTGAACGCTCATCTTCTTCAATTTGCCCTTGTGGCAATAAAGATAAATGGGAAATTTTAGCAGAAGTAAAAAGGGCCGCTGATGCATTCTTACAAGAGGCCACACAGGCTCCACACCCAATGCAAGTTGCAGAGGCAAAAGCCTCATCTGAATTTGGTTTTGCGACAGGAATCGTGTTGGCATCTGGAGCACTGCCTGTATTAACAGAGATGTATCCGCCAGCAGAAATCACTCGATCAAAAGAAGAACGATCTACCATCAAGTCTTTAACTATTGGAAAGGCTTTAGCTCTCCATGGCTCCATTAATATGGTTTCACCATCTTTAAAGTTACGCATATGAAGCTGACAAACTGTGGTGCTTTTCATAGGGCCATGAGCATTGCCATTGATCATAAAACCACAACTACCACAAATTCCCTCGCGGCAATCATGATCAAAAACAATCGGCTCATCGCCTGCTTTAACAAGTTTTTCGTTTACGGTATCAAGCATTTCTAAAAAAGACGCATCAGATGAAATATCATCGGCTCTGTATTCAACAAATCGCCCAGCTTCTTGTGGGCCTTTTTGTCGCCACACTTTGAGCGTTAAATTCATTTTATATGATTTTGATCCAGCCATTGTTGAGTTCCTTTATTTATAACTTCGAGCTGCTAGTTTAACATTTTCAAATTTAAGTTCTTCTTTGTGAAGGTTCGGTGCTCTACCAACGCCAGTAAACTCCCAAGCAGCAACATAACAGTAATTTTGGTCATCCCTGAGCGCTTCATTATCTTGTGTTTGATACTCTTCTCTAAAGTGACCACCACAAGATTCATTTCGATCAAGCGCATCTCGGCACATCAGCTCACCAAGCTCCAAGAAGTCAGCAACACGTCCAGCTTTTTCTAACTCTGTGTTTACAGCACCGGCTTCACCTGGAATGCGAACATTGCTCCAAAACTCCTCACGAAGTTTTGGCAATTGCTCTAGTGCTTTTTTTAAGCCCTCGGCATTACGAGACATTCCACAGTACTCCCACATAATATGGCCAAGCTCTTTATGAAAACTATCTACTGTGCGCGAACCTTTAATCTTCATAAGTTGATTAATTTGTTCACGAACTGCGGTTTCGGCTTCTTTAAAAGCAGCATGCTCGGTTGTAACAGGATCTTTTGTAACGCTTGATAAAAAATGACCAAGTGTATATGGCAAAACAAAATATCCATCTGCTAAGCCTTGCATAAGAGCAGAGGCTCCTAATCGGTTAGCACCATGATCAGAGAAGTTCGCCTCACCACCAACAAATAACCCAGGCACGGTGCTCATTAAATGATAATCAACCCACAAACCACCCATAGTGTAGTGTGGGGCTGGGTAAATGCGCATCGGTGTTTTGTATGGATTTTCGCCAGTGATTTTTTCGTACATTTCAAAAAGGTTGCCATAGCGTTGTGCAATCGCGGCTTCACCTAGTCTATTAATGGCATCTTTAAAATCTAAATAAACAGCTTTTCCTGTTGGGCCAACTCCTCGCCCTTCATCGACTCTAAATTTAGCTTGTCTTGATGCCACATCTCTTGGCGCCAAGTTACCAAAACTTGGGTAAACTCTCTCAAGATAATAATCTCTTTCATCTTCAGGAATTTGCTCTGGTGAACGTTTGTCATCTTTATTTTTTGGTACCCACACACGACCATCATTACGTAAAGACTCAGACATAAGTGTAAGTTTAGATTGCATTTCCCCAGCAACAGGAATGCATGTTGGATGAATTTGCGTGTAACAAGGATTTGCAAAAAAAGCACCGCGCTTGTGAGCCCGCCAAGCAGCTGTCACGGCACAAGCCATTGCATTAGTGGAGAGATAAAATACGTTTGAATATCCACCTGTTGCTAAAATCACGGCGTCAGCCGCATAGGATTCAACAGCCCCCGTAAGAAGATTTCGACAAATGATTCCTCTTGCCCGACCATTGATAACAACAAGGTCTAACATTTCTCTGCGATTAAATAGTTGAACTTGTTTTGTCTGTACTTGGCGCATCATTGCAGAGTAAGCTCCAAGCAATAACTGCTGACCTGTTTGTCCTCTGGCATAAAATGTTCTTGAAACTTGAGCGCCACCAAAAGATCTATTTGCTAGAAGGCCACTGTATTCTCGGGCTAGCGGAACCCCTTGGGCAACGCATTGATCAATAATATTCACTGAGGCTTGGGCTAGGCGATAAACATTCGCTTCACGAGCGCGAAAGTCTCCGCCTTTTACGGTGTCATAAAATAGTCTATATATAGAGTCGCCGTCATTTTGATAGTTTTTTGCCGCATTAATTCCACCTTGAGCTGCAACTGAATGAGCTCTTCGCGGACTTTCGTGAACGCAAAAAGCCTTCACATTATAGCCAAGCTCACCGAGTGAAGCTGCCGCACTTGCCCCCGCAAGTCCTGTGCCGACAACAATGACATTAAACTTTCTTTTGTTCGCCGGATTTACAAGCTTCATATCAAAGCGATGCTTGTCCCATTTTTCTTCTATCGGTCCACCAGGAATTTTACTATCTAAAACAATCGACATATTTCACCTTTTCAAGCAAACAAGTAAACATAAATTGGTAGGCTAATAAAACCCACTGCAATCAAAACACCATAAGCAACACTGACACATCTAATAAGATTCGCATAAGCATCTTTACGTAAGCCAAGAGATTGAAAAAGAGACCCAACACCATGACTTAAATGAACACCGAGCAGAGCTAGACAAACTATGTACCAAAGGACATACAGCGGCTGCTTAAACACCTCAATGATGAGACGAAAAATATCGCGCATAACCACACCATTATACGTCACTTCATAATACGGACCTAAAGAGAAGGTTTGAATATGAAAAATCACAAAAACCAAAATCAATGTGCCTTGAAAAATCATCGTTCGAGAGGCCAAGGTTGTCCCTTTATTGCCATTGGGGGTGATTGCGTAAGCTTGCTGACCTCGAGATTTGCGGTTAAGGGCTGTTAAATGAAACGCCAAATAGACATGCAACACTAAAGTTCCAAGAAGCCCCGCTCTTGCTACCCACACAAGTTTATTTGAAACGAGAAAGTGAGAATACTGGTTGTAGGCCTCTGGCCCCGAAAATATTAGTAGATTTCCAGTCAAATGTCCGAGCACGAAAAGCGCCCAGGCAAGGCCAGAAAGAGCCATTAAATATTTTTTTCCTACCGTTGATCCGAAAAACCCCAAACAAGAACTCATGCTGCCACCTCGATCTTGCACAGCTCGTACATTTTCATAAAGCTTTCATTTACTAATACCCCTCTAGAATTTTCTTGTCTAGGACAGGACGCTTACCGCATCACGTCGATTGCGTGAAAAAATGGACTTGAGACTTCTTTTAAATAAATAATAGGGTCCGCTTAAGAAAGGGATTCAATGAAAATTTTTGTTTGTATCAAACAGGTACCAGATACTGAAACTAAAATTAAGATTTCAGCCGATGGCAATGGAATCGACACCAATGGAATCAAGTGGGTTATTAACCCCTACGATGAGTTTGCAATTGAAGAAGCCATTCGACTCAAAGAAGCCAATAGTGGTTCGACTGTTACAGTATTTAGTTTGGGACCTAAAAAGCGAGTGTCTGAAGCTCTCCGAACAGCTCTTGCCATGGGGGCCGACGAAGGCGTTGTTATCGACGCACCTGAAAATCTTGACAGTCTAAGCACCGCACAACTCTTGGCCGCTAGCATTAAGCAAGAAGGGCTTCCTGATCTTGTTCTGACAGGCAAACTTGCAATTGATGATAATGCCGCCTGTGTGAGTCAAATGCTTGCCGAGGGGCTTGAAGTTCCTCACTCAACTGTTGTTTCTAAGTTAACTTACCAAACCGACAAAGTTCTTGTTGAGAGAGATATTGAAGGGGGCGCCAAGGAGGTTGTTAAGCTTGGACTTCCGGCCTTAGTTGGTGCAAATAAAGGTTTAAATTTGCCTCGTTATGCAAGCCTTCCTGGAATTATGAAAGCCAAAAAGAAAGCTCTAAAAGAAGTTGATGGGAATTCACTTGGAGTTACTTTAACCCCACTTGTTCGTTACGAAAAGTTTAGCTTACCTCCAGAGAAACCTGCGGCAAAAATTCTCTCTGGTGAACCAGAGGCACAGGTCGCTGAACTGGTTAAACTTTTACGTGATGAATCTAAAGTTTTATAGAGGTCAAAATGATTTTAATTTTTACTGAAAACCAAAATGGTCAACTCAAAAGAAGCTCTATTGAACTTCTTAGTTTTGCAGCAAAGTCCGGACAACCAACTTTAGCTGTTGCCTTGGGATCGAGTGCTGCTCAAGCTGCCGCTGATTGTGCAAAATATGGCGTTGCTCAAGCTCATACTTTTTCTGATTCCAGCTTTGATCGCTACAATCCTGAGCTCTTTACTGCGGCCCTAGCTGACCTTTGCAAGGAGGTGAAGCCAACAACTATTTTAGCTTCTGCTTCTGCCATAGGTCGAGATTTGTTTCCGCGGTTGGCTGCGCGATTGGGCGCCGGTATTGCCAGCGACTGCACTTCTTTAGAAGTTTCAGGCTCTGATGTATCTGCAACAAAACCTATGTATGCAGGCAAATGTTTTGCTCAGGCAAAATTCCAAGGCAATTTAAAAATTATCCTTATGCGACCTAATCAATTGCCTATCGGTGAGGCGGGTACGGGTTCGGCGCAAATTACAAATCATGCGGCTCCTTCTGTTAATTTAAAAACAGTGATTCAAGATGTTGTTAAAGGCACTTCAGAAAAGTTGGATTTAGCGGAAGCTAACATTATTGTTTCTGGTGGGAGAGGCCTTAAAGAAGCTTCTAATTTTAAACTACTTGAAGAACTTGCACAGGTTCTTGGCGCCACAGTGGGTGCCTCTCGAGCTGTTGTTGATGCTGGCTGGGTTTCTCATAGTATGCAAGTTGGTCAAACAGGGAAAACCGTTGCTCCTAATTTATACATTGCTGTTGGAATTTCGGGCGCCATTCAGCATTTAGCAGGAATGAGTGGGAGTCGCGTTGTTGTTGCTATTAACAATGATCCAAATGCTCCTATATTCCAAAAAGCAACCTATGGGATTGTTGGGGATCTTTTCCAAGTTGTTCCACTCTTAACAGCTGAATTTAAAAAAGCTCTACACTAGAACTGATGCAACGCTTTTTTGGTTTTCTAATTTGGCTTGTATACCGACTATGGGTTGCAACTTGGCGGATTCGCTTTATCGAACCAGATCTTCTTAAAAGCTATTTAAAAAATCGACAAGCTGTGATCTTTGCGCACTGGCACGGAGATGAGCTTGTCTTAGTAAGTACTGTTCGTCGTTATCGTGTTGCCACAATGGCATCCACAAGCAAAGACGGCGAAATGATGAATACCGTTATTCGCCTCCTTGGCGGCAAAACTAGCCGCGGCTCTTCGACTCGTGGAGCAGTGAGTGCTTTAAAAGGCCTCATGCGCTTACTTAAAAGTGGTTACAATGCAAGCATGGCTGTCGATGGCCCTAAAGGTCCTGTCTATGAAGTAAAACCAGGCGTTTTTGAGATTTCTAGAGTTGCTAAGCTTCCTATCTTTGTTAGTGGAGTTGCCTACTCAAATGCCATACATTTTCCTAAATCTTGGAATAAAACCTATCTTCCAAAACCTTTTACAAAAATTACTGTGAATTGGGAGGGGCCAATTATGACTTTAAGTAATGACCAAGATCCCAGAGATCCCGAGCTAGCCCAAAAGCTAGCAAAAGCTCTTAACGAGGCGCGCGATAAAGCCCAGATCTTACACCACCCAAATTCTTAATGTGCCGAGTTAAAACTGTTGCAGAACCCGGCGCTAAAGTGTTAGTTTTTTAAGAGATTCAATTATTTGCAAGGATGCACCAAAATGATGCGACTCTTATTTTGCTCACTATTTCTTCTATTTTCTCTGAACCTTCAAGCCCAACAAAAGGGTAACTCAAAAGGCAATGAGATTGTTGCACAAATAAACAATCGTAAAATTACTTTAAATGAGTTCAATAAAAAATATGAAGAGGTTCGAACACAAACGGTGAACCCGCCTTCACGTTCTGTTTTCTTAGAAGATCTTGTTCGTTATGAAATGGGCGTACAAGAGGCTGAAAAGCGTAATTTAAAAAATGACCCAATCGTGCAAGAGCGTATACGCCAAGAACTCTACAAAGCTTTTGTCGAAAAAGAGGTTGGTCCAAAAGTACAAAATATTAAGGTCACAGAAAAAGACATGCGTGCTTGGTATAAAAATAACCCTGAACTACGCACGAGCCATATTCTTATAGAATACAAACCAGAATCTTCAGCCAAAGAAATTGCTACAGCCAAAAAGCGAGCTGCTGAAATTTATGCAGAGGTTAGAAAAAGCAAACGCCCCTTTGAAGAGCTTGTTAAACTATATTCCGACGACCCTCTAAGTAAGCAAGCTGGTGGTGATGTTGGCTGGCAAAGTCGCGTGACACTTGTACCTGCTTATTATGATGTTGCTATGAAAATGAAAGTTGGCCAGGTTTATGGGCTCGTGCAGACTCAATTTGGTTTTCACATAATAAAGCTAACAGGAATTCGCAGTTACGAGAATGCAAACAAACGACAGTTGCGTGCCGCTGTGTTTGACGAAAAGCGCCGAGTTTTATTTAATCAGCTCTTTGATAAAGTAAAAAAATCTTACTCAGTTAAAACAAACCCTAAGTTAGTAGAATGAGATCAGTTGCAAATATATTTTATTTAAGCCCCGTTAAGTCGGGGTTTTTTATTTTAAGTCTCTGTTTTGTGCTTTGCTCATGCACATCCAAAAAACAGTCTTTAGGCAATCAAGTTGTTTTAAAAGTAAATGAAGAAAGCCTAACCACAAAAACTTTAGCAGAACAAATGGCAAGAAAACTAAAGCAATTCGATGCAATTGCCGCAAAAGACCCACAAAATATAGCTCGAGTTAAAGAGGAGTGCATAAGACAGTTCTTAATTCGCGGCCTAACTTTAACTTGGGCAGAAAAAAACAATCTTGTTGTGTCTGAAGAACAAATCAACAAAGAGGTTGAAAAGGTACGGGCTTCTTATCCTGATGATCTAGCTTTTCGCCGTGTTCTTGCACAAGAAAACCTTTCTTTTAATGACTGGAAATCTGATTTAAAGTACTCGCTAATTGAACGTTTGGTATTCAAAAAAATTACAGATAGTCTTCCTGCAGTTACTAATGAGGAAGTTAAGAGTTATTATGAAGCTAACCGAGATAATTATAGAAAAAAAGAGCGCATTTATTTAAAACAAATTGTAGTAGACAAAGAGCTCATAGCTGAACGTATCCGCGAGGAGCTTAAAACTAAAAAATTTGATGAGGTTGCTAAAAAATTCTCAATGGCACCTGAAGCTAAAGATTCCGGTGTTGTTGGCTGGGTTGAAAAAGGCTCCGTTGATGTATTTGATAAAGCCTTTTCTCTGCCAATTGGCGGACTGAGTCAAGTGCTTGAAAGCCCTTATGGCTTTCATATTTTTAAAGTTGAAAAAAAGGCCGCAGCTGGTATTTTGCCTCTAGCTGACGTGGATAAGCAGATTCGACAAAAGCTTTTAAGCCAAAAAGAGCAGGCTGAGTTTTCTAAATGGCTTGACCAGCAAGTTCGCTCGGCAAAGGTTTTACGAAACAATGAGTTAATCAATGCGATTAATGTTGAAACGAGATCTGAATGAAAACTGTGTTAATTTACTTATTTCTTTTATTAGCCGTTTTAGTTTCACCGCAACTCTTACATGCACAATTATTAGATCGTGTTGTTGCTGTCGTTAATAATGAAATCATTACTGAATCTGATATAAAAAAGTTTTCCAACAAGCTTGCTCGAAATGGTCTGATTGATGAGCTTTTACTTATTGATAAAACTCCAGCAGAATTACGCAAAGACAGAACGGCTCAATTAAACTTTCTTATTTCCGAAAAACTCATTGAATCAGAGATTAAGCGCCTCAACTTAAGTGTTACAATTGAGCGTGTTGAACAAGAAGTCAGAAGCATTGCGCGCCGAAATCAAGTGTCTAGAGCTGAAATGATTGCCCAAGTAAAGTCACAGGGAATGAGTGTCTCTGAATACCAAGACTTTGTTAAAGGACAAATTGAAAGACAATCTTTAATAGAAAGCGAGATTTCATCTAAGGTTCGCATTTCAGATGAAGATGTTATGGCCGAATACCTTAAACAAAATAGTGGTATTAACACAGCTTTTGAATACACGCTTTCACATATTTTGTTTTTGCCAAAAAAGGGCGGCGCTCAGGCCGCTTTAGATAGAGCAAAACAAGTTCTAGCAAAGTTGAAAGCTGGCGAAAGCTTTGAGCAACTTGCTCAGCAATATAGTGAAGACCCAAACTTTGCAGCAAGTGGTTTGTTGGGCACATTTAAGTCTGGAGATTTTCAAAAAGAGCTTGAAGATGCTGTGGTAAAACTTAACCCAGGAGATACAACAAATGTTGTTAAATCTCGTTTTGGTTACCACATACTAAAAGTTAATAATAAAAAAATTGTTCCTGATCCTAAATTTGAAGCTGCAAAAGAAAGAATAAGAGCTCAACTTTTTGAAAAGGCTTTTAAAAAATACTTTGCTGTGTGGCTTGAAAATAAAAAGGCCGAATCTTTTGTTCGAATTAACGAGTAATTATGGGCTCTTCGTCTTTGGCCGTTCCTCTAAGAGTTTGCTTAACCACGGGTGACTCTGATGGAATAGGCCTTGAAGTCACTTCAAAAGCTCTAGATATTCTGAAACCTCAAAAAGATGTACAGTTTTATTTATGGCGTTCTCCGGATGCTGCCACTCGTGAACTGCGACGCATAAAGAATAAGTTTAAAGTTATATCCGTATCTACCTGGAACGAAGCACTTCAGGTTAAAGTTAAGAACACTAAGTGTCTTATCGATATTTGCTCTAAACACTCTCCTCCAAAATGGGTTGAAACATCAGCACAAGCTTGTTTGCTTGGCTATGCCGACGCTATGGTTACTGCCCCTTTGTCTAAAACTCTTATTATGAAGTCCGGCTTTGATCAGCTTGGACATACTGAGATGTTGGCAAAGATTAGTGGTGAAAAAGATCTCTTTATGACTTTCATAGGGCCAAAGTTTAATGTCCTCATCTGCACAGGACATATGCCACTAAGTGCTGTTCCTAAAAAGTTGACCGAACAAAAGGTTCAAGCTGCCATTGAGGCCGCGCTTTTTGTACGCCAATCCTTGCCCCCAAAAAGGCAAAAGCTGCCTATTGGAATTTTAGGACTCAACCCCCACTCTGGCGAAACTGGCCTTATCGGGGACACTGAAGTCTCTTGGCTTGAACCTTTAATTGAAAGGCTTTCTGCTAAAGGACTACCTCTTGTTGGGCCTCTTGTACCTGATGCCGCTTTTTTAAAGTCAAATTGGTCATGCTTTTCTATGTATGTTTGTCTGTATCATGATCAGGGATTAATCCCTTTTAAGCTCGTTCATGGTCATGATGCAGGTGTGCATTTGACGTCTGGCCTGCCTTTTATTAGAACCAGTGTAGATCATGGAACCGCAAAAGATATTTTTGGTAGAAATCGAGCCAATCCGCGTTCTATGCTTGAGGCTATAAATTGGGCTATTAAATTAGCTCGGCAAAAAAGAGCTATTAAAAAGGAGCTATAATGTTTCAGCCAGTTATTTTTCGTGAATATGATATTCGTGGAGTTTTTAACGAACAGTTTGACCTCCATTTTGCTGAAAACTTAGGCCGAGCTTACGCTGTTTATATGGCTGAAAATGTCGGCAAAAAAAATCCTACGATTACCATTGGCTATGATGCCAGAGTTTCAAGTCCTTCGATTTCACAAGCTTTGGAAAAAGGACTTACAAGTAGCGGTGCAAACGTTATTAGACTTGGCTTGGTGACGACCCCAATTTCTTATTTTTCTACATTTTCTATTCCTGAAGTTGATGGTGCTTTTATGGTTACAGGAAGTCACAACCCACCTGAGTATAATGGTTTTAAAATTTCAGTTGGCAAAGGCACTATTTTTGGCGAAGAAATTCAGAAGCTTTTACATATCATGAATCGTGGCGAGTATTTGACTGGCCAAGGCCAATCGAAAGATTTTGATGTTTTTCCAAGTTATCTACAGAGATACAAAGAAGAGTTTGGTGAAATTAAAAACATTAAGGTTGTTTTAGATTGTGGCAACGGAGCCGCTGGTTGCATTGCTCGCAAACTCTACGAAGTTGTTGGCCTTAAACCCACTATTCTTTTTGAAAAACCAGATGGCACTTTTCCTAATCATCATCCAGATCCTACAGTAGAGAAAAACCTCGTGGACTTAGCAGCACAAGTGAAAAAAGAAGGGGCTCATGTAGGAATTGGTTTTGACGGAGACTGTGATCGCATTGGTGTTGTTGATCATACCGGTAAAATGCTCTACGGAGATGAGCTTATGGTTATTGTGGCTCGTAGTATTTTGTCTAAAACCAAAGGGGCTAAAATTATTGGCGATGTAAAGTGTTCAGATCGTCTTTATAGCGATGTTGAGCAGTTTGGTGGAAAACCCATTATGTGGAAGACTGGCCATAGCCTAATTAAAGAAAAGATTAAAGTTGAGAAAGCACCATTTGGTGGTGAGATGAGTGGACATATCTTTTTTGCAGATCGTAACTATGGTTATGATGATGCGCTTTATGCAAGCTTAAGACTTGTTGAGATTATGGCAGAAAGTGGCCGCACGATTGAGGAGCTTTTGCATGGCCTACCTCCGGCATTTAACACTCCAGAAATTCGCATCGACACCACTGAAGAAAAAAAGGTTCTCATTGTCACAAAACTTAAAGAAAAGTTTTCAGCTGCTAGCCCAGACTATAAAGTTAACTTACTTGATGGTGTGCGTGTTAGCTTTAAAGACGGCTGGGCGCTTGCAAGGTCTTCAAATACTCAACCCGTTTTAGTACTGCGTTTTGAGTCGACCAGTGCCGCTGGACTTAAGAATATACGTGCGCAATTTGAAGATGTGGTAAATCAATATTTATAGGTATTGGTTGTCTAAAAGTTCGTCATTTTCGCGCAAACTCTCCCCTCATCTTTAGTCTAGTCCAGGCCGATAAGTCTTTGATGCTAAAGGCTTATTGGACAGTTTTCTTTACTAGCTTTCTCACAAGTTTTGCCGCTTGTTTATCTGCGCAGGCTTCCGCCTGTAAAGTTGTTCCTGGCGAATTTATTTTAAGATTAAAAAATTCTAGTATCTCTACAATGCAAAAGCAAAGTTCTGAGCTCTCAAATGTTTCATTTAAAACAGGTGCTCAGTTTGATCTCATTGGTCAGTCAAAGAAGAAAACAAATTCTATAAATAAACTCTCCTCTGAACCTTTAATGCATACTCTTCTTGTGCGTAATTTAATTGATCCTAGTGAGCTTTCTGCAATGAGTGGGTTTTTATCTGTTGAACCAAATTGTTGGGTTGAGAATCAAGCCCTGCCAAACGATGCCCATGTAGCAGCACAGTGGGGTCTTAGTGTCATTTCAGCTTCTGAAGCTTGGCAAATAAAAAGTTCTGCTGAAAATATTGTGGTGGCCGTTTCTGACTCTGGTGTTGATTTAAATCACGAAGATCTTAAAGGTAATATTTGGATTAATCAAAAAGAGGTCGGAGGCCAGGCGGGGATTGATGATGATGGCAATGGCTATATCGATGATTTTTATGGCTATGACTTTGCTGACAATGACAACAACCCCAACCCAGGACAACTTCAAGGAAGCGAACATGGCACTCATGTCGCTGGTATTTTAGGTGCTATAGGAAATAACAACCTTGGTGTTTCTGGTGTTGCTTGGAAAGTTCAAATCATGGTGCTTAAAGGGTTTCGTGATTCTAGTATGGATGCAACTCTTGCTGATTTATTAAAAACAATTTATTACGCTGTTGATAATGGAGCTCAAGTCATTAATGCAAGTTGGGGAACCAAAAAGTCTCCGTCACCGGCAGAGTTTGATGCTGTTAACTATGCTTTAGATCACAATGTTGTTATTGTGGCGGCGGCTGGCAATTTTTCAGAAGATGCCGCGCTCTACTCACCAGCAAACATTCCTGGAGTGATCACTGTTGGGTCAATTAACAGTCAAAGTTATTTTTCTACTTTCAGTAACTTTGGCAATACTGTAAAAATTCTTGCTCCTGGCGGGGACTCAACTCAAGGTGGCGGTCTTAATGAAGGTATTTTATCAACCATTCCTACGAGTAAGGGTTTGTACGGAAGTATGCGTGGCACAAGTATGGCTGCCCCTTTTGTAGCAGGAGCTGTGGCTCTTATTAAAGCCACAAATCCAATGCTGGCTCCTGCAGATATTTTACAACTCTTGCAAGAAACTGGTGACACCGTTGAAGCCAGAGTTGCAGGATACGCAAGTCCATTTCATTATCCAAAATTAAATCTCAGGCGTGCACTCAGTGTTGCCTCTGGGCAAACAAATGATTGCCTAAGCTGTGGGCAAAGCAATTTAAGCAGTAGCAGCGAGGGCTCTGCTATTTCTGATAGTCATCCTGGTTTTGGCGGGGGCTGCCAAATGTCTTCACATACAGATAATGCCCAAAGTGGGTTTAGCTTTTGGATGCTTCTTATTCCGCTTGCTTTATGGAGACACTATCGACGTAAAGACGTTTAAACTTCCTCAACTCGGTCAATACCATTTTTATCAAGTACAAGTCGATAAACAGCCGTGTGGGATTGGGTATTTTTAAATTCACTGATGGTATTTTTAATTACTAAGTAGAAATGATAAACGCGGTGAGATCTTTTTACTTTTACTTTTCCATTAGAGTCTAAAATCGCCAACTCTTTTTCTGCATCATCCATAAGTCTTAAATGACGCTCAAGATTTAAACGAATGTTTTCTTGAATAGCCCATGAGTTGGTTTTCGTATTCATTTGCTCTTGCGAATGCAAATTCTGTACTCTCTTATACATAAACGCATCTTCTTTAATGCCTGACTCTATTAAACTATTGTTCGCCTTTTTTCTTAAAGAGTTTATCTCGCTACTTACTTCTTTAGATTTTAAAACTTTAAACCACTCTTGAACTGTGCCAATTTTT
>CAYMKD010000027.1:0-13826 GCA_964390435.1 uncultured Pseudobdellovibrionaceae bacterium
GAATTTCTATTTTTAAGTACGGGTGAACAGCAAGAGCAGCTCCCCCATTAAGATCTGTCAAAAAAAGTATGTGAAGTGGGTTTGAAATTACTTTTTCTGCTGTAATTTTCAAGCCCTGACCGCAAAAAGCAGCATTCAGCGCCAGCATGGGCTCTTTAGAGATTTGCTCCCAATCGTATAAGTTCTCTGGGTTTTTTGTATCATGTAGAAGTTCTAACTTTAAGCCTTCAGGCAAAGCTTCACTTTTGTCCTTGAGCCAAAAACCATTTACAACAATTAGGTTTGTGGCACCTTTAATTTTATAGGTTTCTACTAGTTTATGTACAGATTCATTAAAAATGGGCTGAGTCATGAGGGCCGGTAAAAAACTTGCATTTTGAATAGGTTTTAAACTTGTATAGTGCCAAGCTTCTTGTTGTCGCTTTGGTAAACCCAGACGCTCAAACTCAGCAATCGCTTTTTTTCGAAACAAGTGTGCTTTGCTTGACTTAACCTCTGCAGAGAGATTTTTTTCCAATTCGTTAAAACCATCTGTAAGTCTATACATTAGGCCTGCACCAACCAATCATAGCCTTTACGCTCAAGCTCTTGAGCCAATTTAAAGTCACCAGTTTCAATAATTTTTCCATCAGATAAAACATGAACAAAATCAGGTTTAATATAATCTAGTAACCTCTGATAATGCGTAATCAACACAACTGCATTATCTGCGCGACGCAGCTTATTAACACCTTCGGCCACAATTCGGAGAGCATCAATATCTAACCCCGAATCAGTTTCATCTAATAGGGCTAACCTTGGAGACAAGACTGCCATTTGGAAAATTTCATTACGCTTTTTTTCTCCACCTGAAAAACCAACATTCACTGGGCGCTCTAAAAATGCGGGATTAAAATTAACCAATTTACATTTTTCGCTTAAAAAGTTTTTAAACTCTTCTTGGCTTAAAGGCTCACTACCTTGGTATTCACAAACTGCATTAAATGACTCAAATAAAAATTGGAAATTTGAAACTCCCGGGACCTCTATGGGATACTGAAATGCTAGAAAAATGCCTTCTTTCGCACGCACATCAGGCTCAAGCTCTAAAAGATTTTGCATTTTCAAATTAATCTCGTAAAGCACCTGACCTTGAGTCACTGAATAAGATGGATGTCCTGCAATCACTTTAGATAAAGTACTTTTGCCTGATCCATTTGGCCCCATAATAGCATGCACTTCACCGGCCTTAACTGTTAAGTTTAAACCCTTGAGAACCTCTTTACTGTCAACTTCTGCATGCAAATTTTTTATTTCCAACATAGCCACTTACCCCACACTGTTTTCTAGTTTCATTTCGATTAATTTGACAGCCTCAACTGAAAACTCAAGAGGAAGCTCTTTAAAAACCTCACGACAAAATCCACTCACCAACATAGAGATTGTTTTTTCCATATTAAGACCACGTGATTTTAAGTAAAATATCTGATCTTCACTAATTCTCGAGGTGCTTGCCTCATGCTCAAGCGTCGCTGTTTTATTTTTAACCTCAATATAAGGATAGGTGTTAGCCTGACACAAATCTCCCACTAACATAGAGTCACACTGAGAATAGTTTCTGGCATTTTCTGCTGAAGGCATAATTTTAACTTGCCCTCTGTAAGAGTTGCTGGAGTTTCCAGCAGATATTCCTTTTGAAATGATGGTGCTTTTCGTGTTTTTACCAATATGGATCATTTTAGTGCCGGTATCGGCTTGCATATAGTCATGAGTTAAAGCTACAGAGAAAAACGCCCCCTGAGAATTATCACCTTGGAGAATAACACTTGGATATTTCCATGTGATAGCTGATCCAGACTCCACTTGCGTCCAAGAAATTTTAGAATTAGTACCTACACATTTGCCACGCTTTGTAACAAAGTTATAAATACCACCTCGCCCCTGTTTATCTCCCGCGTACCAGTTCTGCACCGTTGAATATTTAATTTCTGCATTATCGAGCGCTACTAACTCAACCACGGCTGCATGAAGTTGATTGGAATCACGCATAGGTGCCGTACAACCTTCAAGATAATTTACGTAGCTACCTTCTTCAGCTACGATCAATGTTCTTTCAAATTGCCCAGTATCTTGAGCATTAATTCTAAAATAGGTAGATAGATCAATTGGGCAACGAACACCTTTTGGTATATAACAAAAAGATCCGTCAGTAAAAACAGCAGCATTTAAAGCCGCATAAAAATTATCTGTAAACGGCACGACACTGCCTAAATAACGTTTTACAAGATCCGGGTATTTTTGCAAAGCTTCAGATATAGAACAAAAAATAACTCCCACTTTTTCAAGAGTTTCTGTGTGAGTTGTTGCAATAGAAACACTGTCAAATACCACATCAACAGCAACGCCCGTAATTCGCTTTTGCTCTGTTAGAGGAATGCCCAGTCTTTCAAATGTTTTTAAAAGCTCAGGGTCTAATTCGTTTAAATCTTTAGGACCAGAGGCCTTTTTTTTAGGAGCAGAAAAATAACTAATGTCTTGAAAATCAATTGGTTCGTAATGAACATGAGCCCACGTAGGCTCCGTCATTTTTTGCCAGTACCTATAAGCCTTTAAACGGTACTCTAGCATAAACTCTGGTTCATTTTTTTTGCTCGAAATCAGACGAATCACTTCTTCATTAAGGCCTTTGGCAACTTGATCAGTTTCAATATCTGTTGTGAATCCATATTTGTATTCATTTGTATCAAGATGACTTTTAATCTGACTCATAACCTAAGCCTCCTCAACTACAGGAAGCGTAGTATTTGTCTGTTTGCGAGTTTTTGACGGACGAAAATTTAAGGGAGCCGGATGCGTCTGCAATAAATCTTTGATACTTAAGGATTGGTAAAATTCATTTAACTTTTGATTTAAAACCTGAATGGGAGACAGGATATTACAAGTGTTTTGGATTTCACAACTTCCATGATGTATACACTTAGCAATTCCAACAGGCCCCAAAATCATCACGATTAATTCATAAAGTGAAACGCGAGATAAATCCCTAGTTATTTGATAGCCGCCAAAAGATCCCTGCTCAGCTCGTAATAAAGAGTTTTGTGCCATGATCTGCATTACACGAGCCGTGGCGTCAAATGGAGCATGGTAAGCATCTGCCACTTCTTTAGCAGAAGTGAGCTCCCCGGGCATTTTTAGACTCATATGTTTTAAAGACATAAGAGCATATTCGATTTTGCGGTTGATTTTATTCAAACCTAAGCCTTTCCGTAATGTTCCATATTCAAGTCATTTTAATGAAGTTTATGATTTCTAACCGATAAACAATTGAAAATCACTTGAAAACATCTTCTATATACGCCTTTTTTTAACTTATATAAAGTCCTAATATCCTTTTTTAAAAAAAGAAAAAATTTCGTGATTTCAATGTGTTATAGTGATAACACCTGCTTATGCGGTTTCTATTAATTGTTGCCATTGCACTTATTGGGAGTTTTTTTATCCTATTTGGCCTGCGCCTTAAAGGCCTAGGCGAAATACAACCGCGATTTGATCACCCTTTTTTAGAGGCCGCGAAACCCTGGAGAATTATTGATGGTGGTGACTCAATAAATCACCGGGCTCACACCATAGAGGCCTTTCAAGCGGCGCTCAAGCAGGCTCCTGATCTTATTTTTTATACAACTCTTACGCTCAACTCCGAAAACAAGCTCGTGAATCCCGCAGATCTAAAACCAGAAGACTTGCTAATGAGGTTTCCAAAACAGAAATTTATTTTTGATATCCACAAACCAAAACAACAGAGCTCACGTCAAATTATTGAAGCCATACGCAACATCAAATCTGAAAATCGGATTTTATGGCAAAGCGATGAGGACTGGGTTCTCATGGATATTAAATTAGATTTCCCTCGCTGGCTTTATGGCACAGGACGAGCAGATCTTACTCGGCTTGTTACTTTAGGTGGAATTTGGCTTGGCCCTTTGGCTAAAATTAATGGAGATGTGATTATCTCTCCATACCTTTATCGCAAACGCAGCTTGTTGGATGATAATGCCATTAAAGAGCTTCAGCGAAGGGGGCGAAAAATAATTATTGGCCCCCTAGAAAACAAAGATGCTTTTAGCGTATGTAAAAACTGGCATATTGATGGCTATATTAGTTCTAGTTTAAATTTACTGTTAGAAGAACTACCATTGAGCACACAAAAATAATTTCATACATTAGTCCAATTTGGGCTTGCCCACTCAATATTATATGTTAGCCTTTTACTCTATGAATACTGCATTTGCCCAATCTTCTCCACGTATTGCTGTGAACACCGGTGCTCTTGACTCTATTTTAAGCGCAAGTCCCGTTGTACAACTTACTTTATTGATTTTAATTTTTCTATCGATTGTTTGTTGGGCTATTGCCTATATGAAGTATCGTCAGTTTAAAATTCTGATCAACGCAAATGAGCCTTTTTTGCATAAATTCTGGAAAGCCACTTCACTTGACTCTATATTTGAAGGGCTCGATCAATTTAAAGACAGCCCACTTGCAAGAGTATTTAAGTCTGGATATTTGGAACTACAACGTTTAGCGGAATCTAATGCCGCAAGCAAATCTCCACAAAGTGGTCTTAAACTTTCCGGAATTGACAACCTAGAAAGAGCTTTGCGTAAAGCAACAGATAGTGAAATCGCACTCATGGAATCACGCTTAAGCATACTTGCAACAACCGGAAGCACTGGACCCTTTATTGGTTTATTTGGAACTGTTTGGGGGATCATGGGCTCATTTCATAAAATTGGCCAAACTGGTAGCGCGAGCTTAGCTGTTGTCGCACCAGGAATTTCTGAGGCACTTATTGCTACGGCGATTGGTTTAGCTGCAGCGATCCCTGCCGTTGTTATTTATAATCATTTTACTACAGAGATTCGCAAACAAGAGATGAGTCTAAATAATTTTAATACAGATTTTCTAAATATTGTTAAACGCAACTTTTTTAAAAGCGAGTAGATTATGGCGATGAGCTCTAACAGCTCCTCATCACGCTCACGATCAGTGATGAGCGATATTAACGTAACTCCTTTGGTTGACGTGATGTTGGTCTTACTTATCATGTTTATGGTAACGACCCCTCTCATGCAACAGGGAATTGAAGTTGATTTACCTGAAACAGCTTCTTCTGGAGTGGAAGCCACTGATGAACCTTTTGTAATTATTATTAATAAGAATCAAAGCATCTCTGCTGGAAAGCAGAATATCCCAATTGCTGAATTAAGATCTAAACTCAAAGCTATTTTTGCTACACGTAAAAATAAACAGATATATTTGCAAGCTGATCGACATGTTGATTATGGTTTTGTAGCAGAAACCATGGCTGAAATTCGAGCAGCTGGAATTTTCAATATTGGCCTTATCACTTTACCTAAAACACAACCATGAGTAACTTAGAACGCTGGGATGAGGAAGAAAAAAGGGACTTAGGACCCAATCTAAAAAACTCCTTTGGAGTTTCTGTTGCCATTCATAGTTTAATTTTATCATTTTTTATGGTTCGGGCCATTTTTTTTGCTAGTGACTCTGTAGATTACCAAGCAGCTGTTCGGGTTGATTTTGTAGATTTGCCAGATAAAATTACGCCTGAAATGATGCAAGAGCCGCCAAAAGAAAATAAACCCGCTACTCCGCCAGAACCAGAGGTGAAAAAAGAACCGCCGCCTCCACCCGAACCACCAAAGCCAGCTCCTGTTGAAAATAAAAACAAAGTAAACTTGGACAAGGCAAAAGCTAAACAAAAAGAGGCTCTTGATCGCTTAAAATCATTGTCTGCAATTGAAAAAATAGAAAAAGAACTTAAAGAAAAAGAGCAAAAAAGCAAGCCCGCATCCCCTACATTTAAAGGAAATGTTTTATCTGCTGGAACAGAAATTACTGGCCTTAGCAAGCTTCAACATGATGCCTATCAAGCAGAAATTGATAAGCACGTGAAAAAATATTGGACCTTACCTCAATGGCTATCTAATGCAAATTTACAGGCACGAGCACTTATTCGCATCGATGAAAGAGGTTTAGTTATTAGTAAAGAAATAACAAAAAGCAGCGGCAACCCGACCTATGATGAGATTGTCCTTGAGACAGTGCAGAAAGCTTCGCCGTTCCCACCTCCGCCAACAAAATTTGTTAATATAGTAGGAATCGATGGTATTATCTTAGGGTTCCCAGAGTAACCAAAAGGAGGTCCTATGCTTAAGGGCTTTACAAAAATTCTTATTACTTTAATCTTTTTAACTGCAATTAATGCCCATGCTCAAAGTCAATTGTATATAAAGGTTGGCGAAGCCCAAATTAAAAAAAGTCTTTTAGCATTACCACCAATTCAGTTTATTGGAACATCATCATCCGTTCCAAAATATAAAAGCGTTGGAGCTGAGCTTTATCAAGTTATATATAATGACTTGATAACAAGCTCTTATTTTCAAATGATTGATCAAAAAGCTTTTCTTGAGGATGTAAGTAAAACAAGCCCTTTACCTTTCCCAGGCGATCCCAAAGGCTTTAAGTTTGAAAGCTGGAGAACTATTGGCGCTGAATTTCTTATTCGCACCAATTACTCTATTGCTGGTGGACAAATCACACTTGAAACTTATACTTATCATGTACCCAAAGGTAATTTAATTTTAGCGAAAAAATATCGTGGTCCTTTAAATAGTGTTCGCCGTATTGCTCACACCTTTTGCAACGATGTTCTTAAAGCTTTAACAGGCAAAGAAGGCATGTTTTTATCACGACTTACTGCAAGTAGCGATCGTGCCGGAAAAAAACAACGTGAAATTTATGTGATGGATTGGGATGGTGAAAATATTCAAGCTATTTCACATCACAAGAGCATTGCCCTTTCGCCTGCTTGGTCTCCAGATGGAAGTAAAATAGCTTACACGGCTTTTGTTAAAAGTGCACGTACAGGCAAGCGTAATGCCGATCTATTTATTTACGAAACAACAACAGGTAAACGCTGGTTAGTTTCTTACCGCGAAGGCATTAACTCTGGAGCGGCATTTGCACCTGATAGTAAAAGTCTTTATTTAACTATTTCTAGAGGCAGCAATCCAGATATTCTACAAATGACCTTAGACGGAACTATTCTTAAAACTCTGACTAAAGGACCCAACGGTGCTATGAACGTTGAGCCCGCGGTAAGCCCAAATGGACAAAAGATTGCTTTCTCATCTGATCGAAGTGGCCGACCTATGATCTACATCATGAATAAAGATGGCTCTGGAGCTCGTCGAGTTACAATTGCTGGTAAATATAACTCTTCACCCGCCTGGTCACCAGATGGAAAAAAGATAGCTTTTGCTGCTAAAGTGAAAGGGCAATTTGATATTTTCTAAAATGAAGAAGACGGAACAAACATGATTAAGCTTACAGAAGCGAGAAAATCAAACGGGCAACTTGCTGATAATGAAGACCCTTCTTTTTCACCAGATGGCCGACACATCACATACACAAGTAATCGCACAGGAAAAAATCAAATTTATATAATTAATACTGATGGCACAAATGAAAGACGAATCACAACAGATCGTTACAATTATTATAAACCGCGTTGGTCAAAGAATTTTGAATAAGTCACCTTAAAATGAAATTATCGCCAGAAGAAATTATAGAAGTTGAAAAGCTTTCTCCCGCTTTTCAACTCTATCAACAATGGCTCAGACGTGCTCCGCCTGAAAACATAGATGACCATCTACGCTGGCAAAGACATCAATTATGGAGTTCAGCATGTGCGGCAACTTTACTCAACAAAGAATCTGCTGAAAATATTTGTAAAGAATGGTCTAAAAATGCCGATGAACTCATCACCAGGGCCTTTAATATGGCAAATGTTGATAATGAGCCTTTGGCGGTTTTTGCTCTTGGCAAACTTGGCGCAAGAGAGCTTAATTTAAGTTCTGACATCGATCTCATTTTAGTTCGCGATGACAATATTCCTATAAATAAAATGTTTATACGAAGATTTTTACAAATATTGGGTGAAAACACCACCATGGGATTTTGTTTTCGTGTTGATTTAGATTTACGCCCTGGCGGAAGACATGGTCCTTATCTACCAACACAAAGTGAGTTCGAAGATTATTATGGCAACTACTGTGAAACATGGGAAAGATTGGCCCTAGTTAGACTACGTCCAATTTGCGGAGCACCCTCTATTCAAGAGAGCATCATAAAATTTACTCATCAACTTATTTATCGAAAACACTTAGATTATACTCTGCTAGAAGAGCTTCAACTACTAAGACAAAAAATTCATGACCACTATTGGTTTGCACAAAATCAAGCTGATGAAGTCAACGTGAAGCTTGTCTGTGGAGGAATTAGGGATATTGAGCTTTTTGTAAATTCACTTCAAGTAATACATGGAGGACGACAACAAGCTCTGCGTATTACCAGCACAGATGCTGCCTTAAAAAAAATACAAGAATTTAATTTTCTACCTAAAGATGAATGCAAGTTTTTATTAGAGACTTACTGGCGATTAAGAACTTTTGAAAACCTCTCGCAAGCTGTTGAAGATCAACAAACACATATTTTTCAAAAACAACAATGGCCGCAAACTTGGATTCAACAATGGTCAAAAAACTTAATAAGTGATCTTGCAAAAGTAGACTACATTGTTTGTGAGTTAATTGGATCCGTAGACTCGGGAACAAATGATTTACCTGAAGAGTACTCAGATCAAGTTAAATGGATAAAAAATCTTGGATACAAAGAAGAACTCGTAGAACAGCACTGGCAGGAAATATGGCAATCCACCTCTCTCTCAATTAAAAAGGCCAGAAGTGAAATAGCAAGAAGGCAGTTTTTAGGACAATATTTAAAAGCTGCAAAAGAGATTGATCTTGATCTTGATATGGCCTTGATAAGACTTAAAGATTTTATTCGTGTTGCCAGAACTAAAGCGACTTTCTTTACATTATTAAATCGCCAGCCTGAACTTTTAAAAGATTTAGCTTGGCTTTTTTCAGCCTCACCTTATTTGGGACAGGTTATTTGCGCAAGACCTGAACTCATTGATAGTTTCTTTATGCGCATTCAAGCACCTTATGAAAAAGACTTTGATTTACTACTAGAGCAATTGGCGGAAAAGCGCTTACTAACAGAGATACTCGCTGGAACACAGTTTTTAAAAAATCTTAATTTAGAAGCTCTTACCAGTGCCATGAGCCAAACAGCAGATCAAATTTGCTTAGTTTTACTTGCACGCCTTAAAGAACAGTGGCCCGACTCGAACCTTTCTATTCTCGCACTAGGGAAATGGGGTGGGCGTGAACTTGGACTAAATTCTGATTTGGATTTTATTTATATAGGCTCTGAAGTTACCAATCCAAATGAAGCCAAAATAGCAAGACGCTTTACTGCAAGGCTGACAGAGCCTCACAAAGGTGGTTGTATTTACAATATTGACCTTCGTTTACGACCTAGTGGACAAGCGGGACTTCTTATTGTTTCTGAAGAAAATTTACTGAACTACTTATCTAATGAAGCCGCTGCATGGGAAAGACAAGCCTATTTGCGCGCTCGCTGTCTTAATAAAGACATGCGTGATAAAATTATGTCTGCTTGCTCTGAAAAAGGCTTAAGCGATACGGAGCTTGAAGAGTTAAAAGATATTCGTATCAGACTTTTAGAAAAGCAAAAAAGTTCTTATGACATAAAATTTTGTGCCGGTGGACTTATTGATGTTGAGTTTACAGTACAAATTGCTTTACTAAGAGAAGGGCTTGTTGCTGGCCCTGACACTCTATCCATGCTAAAAAAATTAGCTGAGAGTAACTCTACGTGGCAGACTCAATTTGAAAACCTGCTAATTAACTATCAATTTTTACGCACACTGATACAACTGCAATCCTTTATAAGCCATGAGCCATCAACAGAAATTATGACAAATAAGCCCATATTCGATAAACTAGTAAAACTCTGGCGCTCTGACGCCACAAGCCTTAAGAATCGCTTATCTGACACACTCGCCCAGAATATTATGATTTTGAATCAACTTGACCCCTGTAAAACCCCACGTTAGTTCAAATAAATTGAACTTTAACAGGAGTCTTTTGTGAAAAAAGCCGGCGCATGGAAACATGCTATTTTAATTTATATTGCAGCTATTTTACTAGCTACATTTAGTTTTTATTCTCAGGCGAAATCAGAAGAAAGCAAAACTAAATCTGCAACTTCAGAAGCCACTTCAACTAAAGTAACTGCACCTGAGAAAAAAGCTGCTGCGTCAGATAAAAAAAATACCAAACCCTCGACAAAAAAAGGAAAAGAAATGTTAGCAAAATTTGAAACAACTCAAGGAAACTTCACTATTAAATTATTCGCTGATAAAGCACCTAAAACAGTTGAAAATTTTGTTGGCTTAGCTGAGGGCACAAAAGAGTTTACAAATCCTAAAACTGGCAAAAAAGAGAAAAAGCCTTTTTATGATGGCCTTATATTTCATAGAGTCATTCCTAACTTTATGATTCAAGGTGGTGATCCACTTGGAAATGGAACTGGCGGCCCTGGGTATAAATTTGCTGATGAATTTAGCCCAGATTTAAAACATAACAAACCTGGCTACCTTTCAATGGCTAATGCAGGGCCGGGTACAAACGGAAGTCAATTTTTCGTTACCGTGGCTGCAACTCCATGGCTTGATGGAAAACACACCATTTTTGGTGAGGTTATTGAAGGCATGGACGTTGTATATGCTATTTCAAAAGCAAAAAGTGTTAACGATCGCCCAGTTGAAGATGTTGTTATTAAGTCTGTTAAAATTGAACGCAAATAAACAAGCGAGTGACGAAGCTAACGAAGTAGATGGTGCTTAGAGATAGTCAGAGACGGCCTCAAAAGTACCAGATACAAGGCAGCTAGGAGCGAGCGCGGAGGCTTACTTCCTGTAAGCCGCACAAGCGAGTGACGAAGCTAACGAAGTAGATGGTGCTTTTGAGGCCGTCTCTGTCAGAAGTGTCTTAAGTTTATTTCTTTAACATAGTTTAAATCTTGGGTGGTTACACGAAGACGACCACCTAAGTAAGTTGCTAGCGCTTTATAAACCTTAATAGCTATTTTGTCGTTTTTATCTATTAAGTTTTTTAAATCTTTATACGCTATTTCAATTATAGAACTTGGCTCCATTACACTTGCAGTAGCTGAGCGTTTTTCATTATCTAAAAAAGGCATTTCACCAAAATGAGACCCAGAACCAAGGGTTGCGATTTTTATATCATCCCCTTTGGTGCTTTGGTTTCTAATACTCACTCCACCCATTTTTATTACAAACATTGCTTCTGCTGTATCACCTCGACTAAAAATCTCTTCGCCTGGGCTGTAGGATTTTTCTTTTACTATGCTTTCAACTTGAGCGAGTTCATTTTTATCTAGTTCTTTAAAAAGATAAATATTTTGTAATAAATGACTATCCATCTAGGCTCCCATGCAAAGAATCTAATTTAAATTTTAACTTAAATAGAGATATGGTCAAACATTGCTGACTCAGACTGCTTTCAAATCTGTTGCATGTAGTCTAAAAAGAAGCCTCTATAGACAAAAGCCCCAATCTGGTTGCTAGAATCATAATTATGAAACTAACACGCCGACAAATGTTAGCAATGAGCTCGACCTTAGCCTGGGCTAAACCCTCTTTTGGTTTTATGAAAGAAGAGCCGCTATATCAAAAACCCTCTGTTGTACAGGGTCCAACTGATATTTCAAGCACACAGTTTTCTGTTGTTCATCGCAAAGAACAAAAATTAAATTACCTTGTTGAATATGGAAAAAAATTTAGACAGCCTCCTTCTCATTCAAAAACCTATTTATTCGAAACATCTCCATACGCTGTCACGCAAATTTTCTTTAATAATTTATCATATGGTGAAAATTTTAATTTAAATATTTATGAAGAAAACAATATTCTCATTGATACTCGTTCATTTCATTTAATTGATACTAACTCACAAAACTTCAAATTTGCTTTTGGCTCTTGCATGCTTGATATTTTACATAAACCAAAGATTTGGAAAAATTTAATTCGACAAAAAATCGACGCTCTTTTTTTAATAGGTGATACAATTTATGCTGACTTTGATGGCTTCAGTTTTAAACCTGCCAATCCAGAAAAATTATGGGAACGCCATGTTGAAGCTAGATTAAAACTTTTTTTATATGAAAGCCCAGAGCTCACTCCTATTTTTACTGTTTGGGACGATCATGATTTTGGTTCAAATGATTCTGACCGAAACTACCCGTATAAAGAAGAGTCTAAAAACATATTTAATATTTTTTTTCCACAAGCTGATGGCTTTATAAAAAATTATACTCGTGGCCCCGGCGTTTCTAGCTATTGGAGAGCCTGTGGGTTTCAATTTGCCTTGCTAGACGGGCGCACTTTTCGAGATAATCACGGCTCCACTTTTTTGGGTGAAGAGCAAGAGGCCTGGCTTTACTCAAAAATTAGTCATAGCTCAGACCCCATATGGTTAATGAGCGGCAGTCAATTTTTTGGAGGCTACAAAAGTGATGATTCCTTTGAGGCTACCTGTCCTATAGATTTACAAAAAAATATAGATGCACTGGCACAACTTCCAGCTTCCGTCATTTTATGCTCTGGAGACGTGCACTATAGTGAGGTAATGAAGCTAGAAGCTGATCTCCTTGGCTATGAGAGTCTTGAAATTACTTCGAGTTCTCTACATAGTCCACCCACATCTGGCACAGGCAACAATCCAAGACGACTCATGAAAACTACAAAAGATAACTTTACCCTTATTGAAGCTCACAGAACTTCAAATGGAACAAGAGGTTCTATCTCAGCCTACTCTGCTAAACCTGAGCCTCTCTACACATATAATTTTTTAGTAGAAAAATAAGTTTTACCTATTATCAAAAGTCATTGAAGGCTGGACTTTATATCTTGCAAAGTCTAAATTAAATACCTTGTATGAGCTTGCAACAAATAGACAATATCATTTTTAATGTAATCAATAAAGATTTAGCCGTTTCGTGGCTAGACTCTACTATGCCGCTAGTTACAGATCTTCATAAAGTGCTTATTGTAAAACTTGTTTTGTTTCCAATTATTCTTTTTGTTTGGTGGTACATAGATAGACTCAAAGCCTTATGGCTCATGCTTGGCCTCACTTTAACAATTGTGATTTCTGATTTTATCTCCCACTCCATTGTTAAATCTCTTATTCAAAGAGCCCGCCCTCGTTTTTCTGATATTGAAGTCATCTTAAGAAGTGAAGAGCATTACGGCTATAGCTTTACTTCAAATCATGCTACAAACATGTTTGCCTTTGCTTTTTTTTTAGGCGCCTACTATCCTAAACTTCGCCCATGGTTTTTTGTTTTAGCTACCATTATAGCTTACAGCCGAGTCTATGTTGGAGTTCACTATCCATCTGATGTTCTGGGTGGTGCTCTTCTTGGCTTGCTTATTGGATGGCTCATGTTGCGCATTTGGAAATATGTCACTCACAAATTTAATATAAAGGCACAACATGGCTAAAGTACTTGTCACTGGTGCCACAGGTTTTTTAGGACAACAGCTGACTCGTAGGCTTTGTCTGGATGGACATCAAGTTTCAGTGCTAGCAAGAAAGCACCGTCCTCCAATTTTAAAAGAACTTCAATGTGAAATTGTGAGTGGCGATGTTACAGATTTTGATTCCATAAGTAAAGCTACACAAAATCAAGAGTTCGTTTTTCATCTGGCTGGGGTTATCGCATATAGCAGCACACAAAGACAGTTAATGGAAAATGTGAACGTTGGTGGAACGCAAAATGTTCTGCTTGCTTGTGAAAAAAATCAA
>CAYMKD010000028.1:0-13585 GCA_964390435.1 uncultured Pseudobdellovibrionaceae bacterium
ATTGATTTATCAGAATCTATTAGATTGGGACGAGGAGAGATGCAAACCGGCGGAAAAGAAAAACCACGATTACTCGCTTCTGCCTATGAAGCTCTTATCGGAGCTGTTTATTTAGATGGGGGCTTCCAAAGCGCGCAAGAGCTTATTACAAAATCCTTTAATGAGATGATTGAAAACCTTGATCCTAATATCGATTATAAAACAGACTACAAATCAAGACTGCAAGAGGAAGTTCAAAAACTATATAAAGAACCGCCCTTTTATGATGTTGAAAAAGAAGAGGGGCCCGCCCATGAGCGTGTATTTCATGTGAGTTTAACAATTCGTCGTAAAACCATTAGTGTCGGAATTGGTCGAAGTAAAAGACAAGCAGAACAAGAAGCTGCAAGAAAAGCTTTAGAGGAAAAATCATATGAAAACCTATAAAGCGGGATTTGTTGGACTTGTTGGTCTGCCAAACGCTGGCAAAAGCACTTTAATGAATGCCTTGGTTAAAGAAAAAGTTTCTATAGTTAACCCCAAGCCGCAAACAACGCGTCGACGTGTTGTGGGAATTTGTAATTACCAAGATACGCAAGCTGTTCTAGTAGATGCCCCGGGCCTCATTAGAGCAGAAAAGGGATTAAATAAATTTTTGCAAGAAGAGCTTGAAGATGTCATTCAGAAATCAGATGCATTAATTGCTGTACTTAATTTGGATGAAAAAGAGTTTAAAAATTTAGAGCAAATCATTCAGTTAACTAAAAATAGTGGTAAACCCTGGCTGGCAATCATTACTAAAGTGGACTTAGTAGATAAAGCCCATCGCCTTCCAGTAGTGATGCAAGCTTTAAGTGATTATGGAGTGCCGGTGTTACCCGTATCACTTCTTAAACTTCATGAAGAGAGTCGGTTAGAGATTATTGAAAAGATTTCGACTTTATTGCCGAGCTCTCCTCAGCCTTTGTATGATGTTGAGCTATTTACTCCGCACTCGGTGAAAGAGTTAGTGGCAGAGATCATTCGAGAGAAGTGTTTTGAGAGTCTTCATCTAGAGCTTCCTTATGCCATTGCTATTAGAATTGCCATGTATGAAGAAACAGAAAATAATTTAGATAAAATTTATGCAGAAATTATTGTGGAGCGAGACAGTCACAAACCTATTTTAATAGGTGAGGCGGGCAAGACAATTAAAAAAATTGGCATGAGTTCTAGAACAGAAATTGAAAAGCTTGTAGGGCGTAAAGTATTTTTAGATTTAAAAGTAATTGTTCGCGAAAATTGGTCAAATAATCGTCGATTGATGAGTGAGTTGGGTTATGCAATCAAATCTAGATAGTTTTGTTCGTAATCCTCAAGTTGCCATTATCGGTAGACCTAATGTTGGTAAGTCGACCTTATTTAATATTCTTACTGATTCTAGAAAAGCTGTGGTTAAAAATCAACCTGGTGTGACTCGTGATATTCAAATTGAAACAGTCGATATTTGGGGTAAGCAATTTGACGTTATTGATACGGGTGGAATTACTGAGGCTCAGGATTTATTTTCGCAGCTCATTCGTGAACAAGTTGCGGAGTTTTTAAAAGGCGTTGATCTAATTGTGCTGGTTATGGATGGGCGTGTAGGCTTAGTACCTGAAGATCGTGATCTCGTTGTTTTAGCAAAGCAAGTGGGTAAGCCCTTTTTTCTTGTTATTAATAAAGTAGATAAAATCACTAATGATGAAATAGCAAAGGCTGAGTTTTACGAATTTGGTGTCGATGTTTTTTCTGCTAGCTTTGAACAACGCCGAGGTGTGGCTGAGGTCTTAGAGTGGATTGTTAAATACATTCCTGAGCAAAGTGTGGCTTATCGTGAGGGGCCCACAATAGCTATGGTTGGAAAGCCCAATGTGGGCAAAAGCTCCATGTGCAATTGGCTACTTGGCGAAAATAGGATGCTTGTTTCTGAAGTGGCAGGAACCACAGTAGATAGCGTGGACTCACAGCTAATTTATAATGAAAAAAAATATATATTAGTAGATACAGCGGGATTGAGAAGATCTGCAAAGAGAGAAGAAGATGTAGAGATTATTGCGGCTTTTAAGTCACAGGACTCTATAAAAAGATCCAATATTGTTTTATTAATGATTGATGCAACCATTGGCCCCACAGAGCAAGACGCCAAAATTCTCTCAACCATTATTGATGATCACAAAGCTGTTATTATAGTTGCTAATAAATCAGATCTTGCCTCAAAGGAGATTCCTGAATTTAGAAAGTGGTTTAAAACTAAGGTTGAAGAAGAGTTTCACTTCTTTACCGATGTGCCGATTGTTTATACCAGTGCTAAAAATGGCAGTGGAATTAAAGATCTTTTTCAGTGTATTGAAAAAGTAAGCGAAAAAATCTCAAAAAAAATATCTACTCGTGAGCTCAATGACTTTTTTATGCAGACTATTCGCAAAGCTCCTTCACCTGTGCATGGCTCAAGTGATGTGAAATTTTATTATTTAACTCAGACTCGTCAAGTTCCTCCAGCTTTTATTGCTTTTGCAAATCATCCTGAGGGAGTGACCAACTCTTATAGACGGTTTTTAGTTAATAATATCAAAGAGCACTGGGACTTAGCCGGTATTCCCATTAGAATTTTTATTATGAAAAGCCGAGGGAATTAATGAATAAACGCGGCTCTTGGGGAACCAAATATGGTTTTTACTTAGCTGCCATTGGTTCTGCTTGTGGGTTAGGAAACTTGTGGCGCTTTCCTTATGTCGTTGGGGAAAATGGCGGCGGAGCTTTTGTTCTTATCTATTTATTTTTAGCTGTGGTGGTTGGGTTGCCAATTCTCGTTGGCGAATTAATGTTAGGGCGAGCCTACAAGCAAAGTATTTTAGGTGTTGTAGCAGTTATACGTGAAAAGAAAAAAGGACCTTTTTTATGGATTGGTCGCTTTGCGGTGTTGCTAAGTTTGGTTGTGCTTTCTTATTACACAGTGATTAGTGGTTGGGTGCTGCATTTTTTATCTCAATTTTTTGTCGCATTTTTTTATTCTGATAGTTTTTCACCAAGTATTGGATTTTTAGTTAAAAATGGATGGCTGCAAGTAGGTCTTGCTAGTGCTCACTTATTATTGGCTATTGTTGTTGTGGTTAAGGGATTGCAAGACGGCTTAGAGAAGTGGATTGGCTATATGATGCCTTTATTTGCTTTTTTGCTGATCGTTCTTGTTTTTAGATCTTTGTCTATGCCCTCAGCCCCCGATGCTCTAAGGTTTTTATTTTACCCTGATTTTTCTGAACTAAAGTTTTCTTCAATTATGAATGCATTGGGGCATGTGTTTTTCACGCTCTCAGTGGGTTTTGGTACAATGGTGACTTTTGGTAGTTATTTAAAATCAGAGAACCATATCCCAGCAGCTGGTTTTCGTGTAGCAACCATGGACTCTTTTATTTCATTACTGGCAGGACTTTTGATTTTTCCGATTGTTTTGCAAGCTTCAGATATTCGTCTCTCAGATCCTTATTTGCTTTTTGAATCTTTGCCGAAATTTTTATTACAAATGACGGGTGGGAAAATTTTTGGCTTTGCCTTTTTCTTGTGTCTTTACACGGCTTCACTCGGAGCAAGTATTGGGCTACTAGAAGTGATTGTTTCAAACTTAATAGATCATCGCAAAATGCGTAGACGAAAGGCCGCTTGGGTTGCTGGCTTATCAGCCTTGTTGTTGGCTTTGATCCCAGCACTTTCTTCTACGGTTTTTAGAAATGTAAGATTTGGCGAAAAAGGTTTAATTGAAATTTTAGATATAATTTTAATAAATTACATTTTACCTATTGTGGGGCTTGGCATTACCTATTGTATTTATAAAGGACTTACAGAAGCACAAAAAGAAGAACAGTTTATTAAAAACAGTAATTTAGAGAGTGTGGCGATGTTTAAACCATGGCTACTTGCAATTAAGTACATCGTACCGGGGTTGATTCTTTTAGGTTTATTTCTTCAGTTGCTTAAATTTATTTAAAAGTTAATCCCTAAAATTCCTAGAACATCATAGATGGCCCCTTGAGGTCTGACTCCTGTGGGGCTTCCATCTGTGAGAGTGATCTCATTGGCATCGTCTTTAAAGTTTACATAGTGATAGGTTGCTTGAAGGCCGAAGTACATTTTGTTTCTCATCATTGGAATTTCAATGCCAGCGCCGAGATCCATTCCCATGGCAGGGTCTTTTGAAAAACCCTCAAGATTACTGGCGGTGATGGTGCGATAAAACTGCGAAAAGCCTCCTGTGAGGTAAGGATTAAAATCAGCAAGACCTCTGGTGACGTTTTGTGTATTAAAATAGTATTTTAAATTAAAAGAAGTTGCCGTGTAAGAGACCGATCCTACAATTGTTTGAGTTGGGCTGCTCACGGTAAAATCATGGTCACCAGTTGTAAAACCAAATTGCAAAGCAAAACGTAAGTCAAAAAAGTAACTTAAAAATAACCCAAAAGCCGGGGCTGAGCTAAAAACTTTTGTTTTATTACCTGTAAAGCCACGCATACCACCTAAAAACCCCATGGTAAAAAAGCGACCATTACGAAAAAAATTAATATCGGCTTCTTCATCGGAAGCTTCTTCAAACTCACTATAATCAGCAAAAGGATCATAGCTGTCATCGCCATCAGATTGTGCAAGAGTGTAGGTTCTTTGTGCCTGAGCTAGGTTGGGCATCATCCATAAAAATGCTAGGCTTAAAAATAAGCCTATGAGCTTAAGTTTCTTTATCATAAGTTTCTTCCCCACTTAATATTAGTCTAAGCTAAAAATGGGTCATTTGGCGACAAAGGATCAAAGCCAGACCTTAGTTTTGTCTCAAAATGAGATTTTTAGCTGCTATTTGTCGAAAAAGCACTTGTATGGTCGGAAATTCAATTTATAATTTCATCAAAATTAGCCTAGAGGTTTCATAGATGTCCATAAACTACAAAAAAGCAGGGGTTGATACAGAGGTGGGTGACCAGTTTGTGGATTGGTTGCAGGGCTCAGATCAAGGTACTCGTCATCATAAAGAGCGTATTGTCTCTGGTATAGGTGGTTTTGCCTCTTTATTTCGCATTGGATTCCCTGAAATGAAGTCTCCCTGTCTTGTGACTTCGACAGATGGTGTGGGAACTAAAGTGAAACTGGCCTCTCACTACTCACGCTATGAAACTGTGGGCCAGGATTTAGTAGCTATGTGTGTGAATGATCTTATTTGTTGTGGGGCCACGCCTCTTATTTTTCTTGATTACTACGCTACTGGTAAATTGGATCTAGTGGCTGCAAAGAGTTTTTTAACAGGTTTAAAATCAGCTTGTGATGAGGCCTTGGTCAGTTTAGTAGGCGGAGAAACGGCTGAGATGCCAGGGGTTTATCATAACAATGATTTTGATTGTGCGGGTTTTGCAATCGGAGTGGTGGACGAGCCTAAGGCTTTAGGCGCTCATTTGGTGAAAAATAAAGATGTGGTTTTAGGTATTCGTAGCTCTGGTTTTCATAGTAATGGTTATTCACTTTTAAGAAAAGTTTTTGAAAATGATATGGATCATTGGATTGATGAGTTATTAAAGCCTACGGCTCTTTACTCAAAACTGATGCAAACTTTACTAAAAGGAAGCAAAATCCATGCAGCGGCCAACATTACTGGTGGTGGGATAGATAATGTGCCGCGTGTGATTCCAGAAGATAAATCATGGTATTTTAAATCTTGGGATTTGCCAGCACCTTTTAAAGAAGTGCAAAAACGAACAGGCATGTCGAATAAAGAGATGCTGACTTCTTTAAATTGCGGCATTGGCTTTGCGCTGATTTTACCAGAGTCTGAAGTATCAAAAGCCCAAAAAATAATCTCAGAGTGTGGTCACCAATCTATAGTAATTGGTGAAGTTGGCCCCAGAGGCGAGCACGAGATCATGGGAGTGCCTTTAAAGTGAGCATGTCTCGCTGGGCAGTATTTGCTTCAGGTCAGGGCTCTAATTTAAAAAATTTTATTGAAACCGTAAGAGAAGGCAAAGTTTGTCTTTTAGTGAGTGATAAACCTCATTGTTTAGCGGTGAAAAAAGCTAGGCGCTATGGCGTTCCCGTTTATATAATTAAGCAAAAAACAGACTGGGAAGACCTTAATCAAACACTTAAAGATAAAAGGATTAATTATTTGTTTTTGCTTGGTTTTATGAAAATTGTTCCAGCGAGTTTTGTAGCCCTATGGAAAGATAAAATGCTAAATCTGCACCCCAGTCTTCTGCCCAAATACCCTGGGCTAAAAAGCTTAACGAGAGCCTATAAAGATCATGCTCCCATTGGGGTCACAGTGCATAAAGTCACAGCTGGGGTTGATGAGGGCCCCATTATTCAGCAAAAAACAGCTGTGCAAGTTGTTAGAGACAGACACACTTTGACAATCGAGCAGTGTGAATTTCTAATGCATAAAGTAGAGCAGATTTTAGTCAGAAAGGTCGCCCGATCTTGGAGTTTAATGCCGATATCGTTATAGTTTCAGCTTTTGGTCGCGGACAGTGGTTGGCCGCAGAGCTCTCCCGTAAAGGGATGAAAGTGGCTCTACTTGATGTTTCTAGTCAACTAGGGCATTGGGCCCCTGAAGACTGGGAAGGGCCCTTTGGCTTTTTTAGAAGTGAGAAGCTCAGAGCCACGCAAATTGAAAGATTACTTGAAGATGATTTTCCAGAAGCAGTGACTAATGGAGTGAGTATTTTTTTAGGTCAAGGCCCTCTTGAACTTAAAGGCCCGATTACAAAGCATCGACTTGAACAACTTAAATTACATTCCTCGGCTATTAATTATGTTTATGAATATGAACAAGCTCTGCCAAGTCGCCGTGAGCAATTAAGAGCTAATATTCGTGAACAGTCCTTTTTACAAACTTGGTTAGCGCAGCTGTCTCATTACCTATCTTCGCCGACTCATATCCCAAGTACTAAGGCCATTGAGTACGGAGTTCCGAGGCCTTTTTTCTCTTCATTTTTTATTAGACAAGCCACTCGCCCGGGCTACGAGAGATCTCTGGATTGGTGTCGTTACGCAGGAGTGCAAGTTCATAGCCAAGTTAAACTTGTGGATATTGCTATTAAGGATGGCAAGGTTATTGAGGGTATAGAAATTAAAGCTGACAAGGCTGGGCTTTTTAGAGGAGAGCAGTTCGTTTGGATGCTCTCTAGTCATGAAACTGCCTTTTTGTCAGAAAAAATCGCACCACAGTTATTTAGTCTTGGCAGTGAGCCTGAGTGGTCGTGGTTGCGTTATCGACTGCATTTAAATGGAGAGATTGGCGAGACACTTCCTAAGCATATGATTTGGCTACAGGATCTCACTCAACCTTGGAGTCATGAGAACTTTTGTATTGTGCAAAAAACTTTTTCAGAACATGACTTTGATTTTTGGCTTAAACTCCCTTCATTGCAGCGTTTTAATCGACAGTATCTAGAGTCACAAATTGAAAAGTTAGTGCATAATTTAAAACTAAGGCTCCCTGGTATTGATGTGGCAAGAATTGAGTACCCACAAGAATATCATTACACTTATGCAGAGATGGGGCCGGCCAGATTCCCAGTAATGAGTTTAGAACAGCAGCAAAAATTAAAAACCCATAGATTAAGTAATATCATTCACAATCATTCAGAAACATGGGGAAGTCTTGATTGGGAGGCTCAGTTAATGAGTCAGACTGGTGTTGAGGCCACACTTAAAAACTGGTGGCAAAAGCAGCAAGAGAGAAAGGAAATTCGTCTGTGATCGAGCGCTATACAAGACCTGAGATGGGGCTTCTTTGGGATTTGGATCATAAATTTGGCAAGATGCTTGAAGTTGAGATCGCAGTTGCTAAAGTGCAGGCAGAAATGGGGCTTATTCCAGCAGTTGCAGCCAGGCAAATTTCAGCCAAAGGCCGTTTTTCAGTAAAAAGAATAAATGAAATTGAAAAGCAAACCAAACATGACGTGATTGCTTTTGTAACCAACGTTGCAGAGAATGTTGGACCTCATGGACGCTATGTTCATTTTGGGCTTACTAGCTCGGATGTTTTAGATACGGCTTTTAGTTTGCAAATCAGAGATGCTGGGGCCTTACTTTTAAAGTCTCTGTTAATTTTAGAGAGAAATTTAAAGGATCTTATTAAAACACATACCGAAACTCTTTGTGCTGGCCGAACTCATGGTATGTTTGCAGAGCCTACAACTTTTGGGTTTAAAATGGCTGGGTTTTTAGCTGAGATAAAGCGCAACCATCTTCGTTTAACAAGAGCCCTGGAGCAAATGAATATCGCTAAAATCAGTGGGGCTGTGGGGACTTATTCAGCTTTGAGCCCTGAGCTTGAGGCTAAGGTTGCAAAAAAACTTAAACTTATACCTGAATCTATTGCGACTCAAGTTATCCCAAGAGATCGCCATGCCGAAGTGATTTGGGCTTTAGCTATGATTGGTGCAAATTTAGAGAGACTCGCTGTGGAGTTAAGACATCTGCAGCGTAGTGATGTTAGTGAGGTCACTGAAGGATTTAGCCGCGGTCAAAAGGGATCTTCGGCCATGCCTCATAAGAAAAATCCAATCAGTGCTGAGAATATTACCGGTGCGGCCAGGCTTTTAAGAGCCTATTTAATGGCCGCAATAGAGGATATTGCTCTTTGGCATGAGAGGGATATTAGTCATTCTTCGGTTGAGAGGGTGATATTTCCAGATGCTTTTATTTTATGTGATTATGCAGTTCATAGAATGGCTGGGCTGATTGGTGGGCTTCAGGTAAATAAAAAGCAGATGATCGAGAACATAAACCGCTCTCAAGGACAGCTTTTTAGCTCACATGTGCTCTTAAGTTTGGTCAACCAGGGGCTTTCTAGAGAAGAGGCCTATGCCCACGTCCAGAGAGTCAGTCATGGTTTAAAACCTGGTGAACAGTTGCAGAAGAAATTACTTAAAGATCCTGAGTTGAAGAAATTACTGAAGCCTAAAGAACTTGGAGCAATTTTTTCAGGAGAGAGATATAAGAAGAATATCAAAAAAGTAATTAAACGAGTGTTTTAAACACTTAGGGTACAGGAGAGGACATGACAAGTTCTCAGCCTTTTTATGAAGGCAAAGCAAAGCGGCTCTATAAAGTCTCAGGCAATGAGCAAGAGGTTATTTTAGAATTTAAAGATGATCTCACCGCCTTTAATGCTCTTAAGAAGGGCTCCTTTGCTGAGAAGGGCAAAGTGAATCGTGATATTGCCTCACTCATTTTTAGATATTTAAAAAAACATGGTGTTGAAAGTCATTGGTTAGAGGATTTAGAGCCTGTTAGAATGCGGGCACTTAAAGTTGAAATCATTCCACTTGAAGTTGTGGTTCGAAATATTTTAGCAGGCTCCACGGCCAAAAAATTAGGAATAGCTGAAGGACAGGTATTAGATAAAGCTTTGGTTGAGTTTTACTACAAAGATGATGCGCTTGGAGATCCTTTCTTGAGCGATGATCAAGCTCTCATGCTAAAAGCAGCTCAAAACCAAAAAGAGCTCGATACACTTAAAACTTTGGCATTAAAAATTAATCAGGCATTAAAAGATTTGTTTTTAAAAATTGATATTAAACTTGTGGATTTTAAAATTGAATTTGGAAAACTACCAAGCGGGCAAATTCTTTTAGCTGATGAAATAACACCGGATAGTTGCAGGCTCTGGGATATTAAAACTAATGAGAAATTAGATAAAGATCGTTTTCGCAGAGATCTTGGTGGTATTAAAGAGGCTTACTTACAGGTTTTTGAACGCCTTAAAGAAGTTTTGGCTAAGGAGAAAATATGAAAATTGGTGTTAAAATTATGCCTCGTGAAGTTTTATTAGATTCTCAAGGTAGAGCGGTTGAGAATCTACTTAAAGAAAAGGGACATAGTTTAAATCAATGTCGTGTCGGTAAGTTTATTGAGTTAGATATTCCAACAAGCAACGAGAAAGAGGCTCTTGCTGAAGCAGAAAAGATAGCTCAATTTGTGTTACATAATCCTTTGTTGGAAAATTTTGAACTTAAAATATTGGAGAATTAAATAAGTGCGCAATATTGGTGTAGTTCGTTTTATGGGAACTAATTGTGATCAAGATGTTTTTGATGCGATCACTGAATCTGGTAGCAAAGCTCATTGGCTTTGGCACCGCGATCAATTTGATATAAATTCTTATGAAGCTTTAGTTTTACCCGGTGGATTTAGTTATGGGGATTATTTGCGCTCAGGGGCTCTTGCAGCAAGAAGTCCTGTTATGAAATCGGTTAGTGAGGCGGCAAAAAAAGGTATGCCCATTTTGGGGATTTGCAATGGCTTTCAAGTTTTATGTGAGGCTGGGCTTTTGCCAGGAGCTTTGGTTCGCAATGAGTCCGGGCGGTTTATTGATGATTGGGTTAATTTAAAGCTACAAAATTCTCAAAGCTTTTTTGCAAAAGAAAAAAAAGTGGGTGAGCTCAGTCGTTTGCCAGTGGCTCACGGGGATGGGCGGTATTATGCCTCAAAGGATAGTTTAAAAGAAATTTTTGATCATGGACAAGTCTGGTGGACTTATACAGAGAATCCGAATGGTTCTTTGTCTGATGTTGCCGGCGTCATGAATAAAGAGAAAAACGTGTGTGGATTGATGCCTCATCCTGAAAGAGCTATTTTTGATTGGATGGGCGGAGTTGATGGGTATGGGTTTTTTATATGAATGCAGACACTCAAAAAAAGTGCAAACACTACCGAATCAGTGAGTCAGAATACAAATTAATTCAAAATCTCTTAGGGCGTGATCCTAAGGGAATTGAGTGGGCTCTTTTTTCTGCCATGTGGAGTGAGCATTGTAGTTACAAGAGTTCAAAAAATCATTTAAAGAAATTCTATAATAAAAATGCCAGAGTTCTTGAAAGTGAAGGGGAGAATGCGGGTGTTGTTGATTTAGGCTTTGGTGAGCGCATTGCTTTTAAAATGGAGAGTCATAATCATCCAAGCTTTATTGAACCTTACCAAGGAGCAGCTACTGGAGTAGGCGGAATCTTACGCGATATTTTCACAATGGGAGCAAGGCCGATTGCTCTTGCTGATTATTTATGTTTTGGCCAAGCTTCTGCTGATCGTATGTCAACTCTTGTAAATGGAGTGGTGAGAGGCATCGGGGGCTACGGAAATTGTGTTGGCGTACCTACGGTGACTGGAGCTACAGAATTTCATGAGAGTTATAATAAAAATATTTTAGTTAATGCAATGGCTGTAGGACTCTTTAGACCTCAAGATAAAATTTCATTATCAAAAGCTAAGGGCATTGGTAATCTAGTTGTTTATGTTGGTGCTAAAACTGGTAAAGACGGTGTGCATGGTGCAAGCATGGCAAGTGAATCGTTTGATAACGATAGCGAAGCTAAAAAACCTAATGTGCAAATTGGTGATCCATTTTTTGAAAAGCTATTAATTGAATCCTGTCTAGAAGTGATGCGCCAAGATCTTGTTGTCGCTATTCAGGATATGGGAGCTGCTGGACTCACAAGTTCTACTTTTGAAATGGCCTCTAAGGGCGAAGTGGGAATGAAAATTCATTTAGATAAAGTGCCACTCAGAGACTCTTCAATGACTCCAGAGGAAATCCTACTCTCCGAGAGTCAAGAGCGAATGCTTTTGGTTTGTGAACCTAAAAAACTACCAGCATTAAAAAAAGTTTTTGAAGACTGGGGACTTGATGCAAGTTCTATTGGTGAAATTACTGATACTAAGTTAGTAGACGTTTATTGGCATAATGAATGCTTAAGCTCAATAGATCCTAATTTGCTTGTAGAACGAGCTCCAAGATATGAAAGAGCTTACAAAGCTTGGCAGTTTAAAAATCAAAAAAAAGAATTAAACGTTTTAGAACCAAAGCCCGTTGAGAGTTTAAAAAAGTATTTATCTACAGCTGTAGGGGCTAGTAAAAAATGGATTTATCGTCAGTATGATCAAAGAGTGGGTGCTAAAACAGCTTTTGGTGCTGAACATCAAATTGCGATGTTAAGACTTCCGGATTCTAAAAGAGGATTGGCAGTGAGTGTGGGATGTCGTCCTCATCTGATGAGATTAGATGCGCGAGTGGGGGCCTTAGATGCTATTTTTTATCCAACTTTACAAATGGCAGCTCATGGGGCTCAAGTTTTAGCTGTTACAGATTGTCTTAATTTTGGGAATCCAGAAAAAATAGAGATCATGTCTGAGTTCGTGGCAAGTGTTGAGGCTATTAGCGAAGCATGTAAAGCTCTTGATGCTCCAGTTGTAAGTGGTAATGTGAGTTTTTATAACGAGACCCTTGGAGAAAACATTACGTCCACTCCAGCAACAGGACTTATTGGACTCAGAGAAAATGTGGATCATCTGCCAGCAGATCGATTTTTAAACAAATCTCTGAAAATTTATGTATTGCAGTTTAAGTCTTTGCAAGCAACGGGAAGAGTGGCTGAGTTATTTAATCAAGAAATTGCTTTTAGCGGCGACTTTCAAGTTACTGAACTATCAGAGTTTGCAAAAGGTCTTCGCAGTCTTTGTTTAAATCCAGAAATTAAAGTTAGCCGTGTTGTTGGAACCGGGGGACCTCTTGTGACTCTGGCTAAAATGAGTCTTGGCGGACAGGGAATTGAAATAAACTCAAACACTTTAAAAAATCTTGGTTGGGATAAACAGCCTTTTGTAGAAACTCTTTACGAAGTTATTTTAGGTGTTGAAGCTTCGTTTGAAGATGAATTTAAAAAGAAGCTTGATCAGATGTCTGATAAAAACCCGTGCTTAAAATCTTATTTTCTAGGAACTACAGGAGAAGAGCAGTTAGTATGGGGTGAAGAGATGATTGCTGTGAATGAGTTGGTAAAAATATATAGTCAAGCTTGGGAGAAAAACTTTGTCCTTACGTGAGGAATGTGGAGTTTTTGGGATCTGGGATCACGAGGAAGCTGCAAGGCTAGCTTACTTGGGGCTTTATGCTCAACAACATCGCGGCCAAGAATCTGCTGGTGTGGTCTCTCTAAATGAAGGAGAGCACATTCATCATAAGGGATTAGGCCTTGTTGGTGATGTTTTCAAAGAAGATGACCTTGTAAGACTTAAAGGACGAGCGGCCATTGGTCATGTTCGTTACTCAACTACGGGACAGAATCTTTTAACAAATGCTCAACCACTCACTGCCACTTTATTAAATGGTCCTTTAGCCATGGCTCACAACGGCAATATTAAAAATGGTGATGAATTAAGAAAAAAGCTGCAAGCAGCAGGTTCTATATTTCATGGAACAAATGATACAGAGTGCTTGCTGCATTTACTTTCAAGAAACTCTTCTAATAATCTTATAACAGCTCTTAAAGATAGCATTGGTCATCTTAAAGGGGCTTACAGCTTTGTAGTTTTAAGTAAAGATTGTTTTGCAGCTTTTAGAGATCCTTTGGGTTTTAGACCCATGGTGCTCGGGCGAAAAACCAATGAGCAAGGGGTTAAGGTTCCCGTCGTGGCCTCTGAAACTTGTGCTTTTGATCTTATCGGGGCGACTTATGAGAGAGAGATTGAACCGGGTGAAATTTGGTGGGTTGATGAAACGGGAGAATACAGCGAAAGATATGTTGAAGTTCAAAAGCGTTCTGCTAACTGT
>CAYMKD010000029.1:0-6999 GCA_964390435.1 uncultured Pseudobdellovibrionaceae bacterium
AGCTTTACGATCAACAATGCAGGACATGACGATTTTGTTGAAAACCATGATGGGCTTGATGGCCCAAGATCACATGCCGATGATCGCGACGGCGACGAAGCCAACCTTCAATAAAGGCAAGAATTCACAGCTAGGTCTGTTCTGGAATCGCCTCAAAGCCGAGAACATTACTTGGCATAATGGCGGTACCTACGGCTCATCTAGTTTCATTGGCTATGATCCCGATCAACTTGTCGGAGTTGTTGTTCTCTCAAATACGCAGATCATTGACGACCAAGGTGTCGATCCAAGAATTGATCTTGCGTCGATCTCGGCAATTCAAAAAATTGCGGCCTCTCTCAAAATGGATAAGCCCGTTAAAGTTCTCAAGGACTATGATGCCGAAGTGAATCATCGTATCGAAGATTTTGAAAAGGCCCCTATTGACCTCAAGGACAAGAAATGGGTGCAGCTCAAGCTCGCCCACATGTTCGACATCGACCATTATATGCGAAACCTTTTCATGAAGGTTTCGGATCAAGGATTTACTGATGTTGAGAGGAACTTCTTTCAGCAAGGATACTCTCGCCGGTTCTACATGTTGGATTGGCAGAATGCACAAGACCTCAAGGCTCTTATTAAAATTCATGGCTGGTTCAAAATCAGCGAATGGGGCAAACAAACTGATCGCCAAGCATGGCTGCTTGTACAACACGCTGACAATGAGCCTGAGTTTCAAAAGGAAGTATTGGCTTTACTGAGCAAGCTGTACAAATCGAAAGAAACTGATCCATCAAATTATGCCTATCTCTATGATCGCGTAGCTTCGTCTTTCAAAGATCCATCAAAAAGAAAACCTCAACGTTACGGCACTCAAGGCAGTTGCGTAGGTCCCGGCAAGTGGGAGCCGTTGTCAATTGAGGATGCAGCCAATGTTGATAAGAGGAGAGCAGAAGTCGGTCTTGCGCCACTGCAAGAGTACATCGACGGTTTTAAGGACATTTGCCGATGATACCTAAAATTGCTCCAGCGTTATGGGGATACGGTCAAGTCTATCCCTTTCTTGGCATCATCCAAGTGTGTCTGAGGAGTCGCTCGGTCCAATGATCACCACTTTGAGATTGAGAAATGTGGCTTGAGCCTGAGCGCCCCAAAAAACAAAAGCTGAAAGTAAAAATAATTAATTTATATTCATTTCACGCAGGCTAAAGCTCGAAAAGCATTGCAACAGGTGAATCTAACTCGACCGGTGATATCGAGAGTTGATGCCGTGGATGAGCCTGGCGATTGGTAAACATTTGTGTCAGGGTTTGATTTGCATTCAGTGCCAGAGCCCACGCCGTCTGTTGTAAATTGATTGCAGTCCAGGTTGGCGAATCCTTGACCAGCCTCTATTGAAACCTGACTGTGGATCCAAACATTTTCAGTCCAAGGATAGTTTGCGCCAAGGCTCATGATCTCGTTTTTATTTGCCCAATGACTTCCTGGGAAGGCAGCTTCGCAAAGAGCGTTTCCACCTTTCAAAGAGCTACGTAGATTTGCATTTGTTACAGCTGTATAGCCGGCAAAAGTTAGCTTGTTTGCATTCGAGCACGCGGCATTAACTGAAAGATTAGGCAGAGTAACTGAGATCGTGACTGGTACTTGTTGTTCTGCATTGGCTGACGAGACAAGAAGTTTATAGATGGCACCTGAAATCAAAGCGAGCGGTGTCAATGGCGAAGCTTGAATTCGCTTTTCTTCCTTGCTCTTGATCACAGTCGAGACGATAGCATCGCCTATCTGAATTCGAAGCTCTTTTACTTCGCTCAAGTTTTCACCGGTGATAACCAGCTTTGCGCCATCAAGAGAAACAGCGACAACTTTTGGAGACTTTTGCTCTGAAGTGCAATGAGGGTTGTGTTGATCACTCTGCCCTTGAGAGTTACAACCAGGGACGGAGCTAACTGAACTAGAAGATTCTGTTTTCTGGTTTTTACTAGAAGTATCGTTGCAACCAACAAGTAGGCTTGCCATTGTAATACTTAATATAAGCTTACTGAAGCCTCGAGTTTGAATATTCTAGAGAACTAAAAATTGGCAGAGTATGCTAGATAACGTACGCATTTTTTCTACTCCATTTAAAATGTGTACTCTTTGCAGAGCGCACAAAGTGATAACCATTCATTTCTATTTTCTCATGGAATTGCGATATAATGATTAATTTATAAATAGCTGTGCTTTGATGTGTAACTTCAAATGCTTAGGGTGCCTCCATATGAAATGTGGCTTTCTTACATCATAAGCATGTCTCAGATTGATATTTTTAATTTAGAAAGAAAGCGGAACACTCATTCAAGAACAATGCGATCTGAACCACAGAGTATCAAAGCAGATGGCAAACCAAATATCCAAGGGGTCAGGATCCCCTCTTAGTTCAATCGAACCAAGATGACTTATTTATAGGGTTTGCCCTAATAAATGCTTGGGCAGCTGTATTAAGGGAATTAGAAAAAGTAGTATCTAAGTAATTTTCTGCCCGTGACAAAACTGTGACATGAAGATGATAATCTCATAATCATGAAAACAAGGGCGATGTATATCTTAATTCTTGTGGGTACGTTAGGGCTTCTTGGCCAGGTTTTTTATCGTATCCAAAGAGAAAAATCCATTCTTGTAACACAAATGCGAGCCCAACAATCGTCCTTAGCCGAGGGATTAAGATCTGCCTGGAGGGCTCGCTTACTCGAAGAGGCCAAGCTGGGCACACTGCAACCCAAATTTCTTCTTAAGTGGAATCGCAAGGGGACTGAGCTTCGAGAGATATTTTTCCCTATGAAAAGCTCTAATATGGATTGGGAGAAATACAGAAATTCAATTGAAAATAAAAAAACTATTGAAGCTAAAAACTTTTTACAAAATGCCTTAGAGAGACAGGATTCATGGGACCGAATCCTTGCAATTACAGAGTGGTATAATCAGTATAAAACTTTTCCGGAAATTCGCACAGAATATGAACGGACTTTGGTAAATCATGAGGCAAAAATAGCCTACCAGCTAATGTTTGAGCAATTTTCAGGAAATAAGGATTTTACTTTTGCATCGCCAGAAGTGGCCTATGATAAAGTATTTTATTCTGTGACAAAGGATGGAACAATCGAGGCCTATGTTCCCTCACTTGAAGAAGTCAGAAAAAAAGTTCTACCTAAATTTATTTTAGAAAACAATTTATCTTCAGCCGAGATTGGGGAGAGTCCCTGGTCGCTTATTCTGCCTTCGTCATTAATAGAAAAGCCAGAGTTTTCTTATTTAGAGTTTTTATGGTTGATGGTAGCACTTATTTGTTTTTTCACTGGTGCAGCAATTTATTTTAGCAGCCTGAGTGAGCAAAAACGCGCCTTACTTAAAAGAGTTTCTTTTCTTAACCAAGTAGTTCATGAATTAAAAACTCCTCTGGCGGGCTTAAAACTACATCTTCAATTAATTCAAAAAGGAAAGGGTGGGGAGCAAAACCTACAGGCCTTAGATACAAGTCTAGATCGACTCAATAGACTATTTGATGATGTGGTTCTTATGAATCGACCTTTTGAAAAAGTAGATGCAAAACTTATAAAAGCAAAAGATGCTCAAAAAATTCTTCTAGATTTGCAAGAAGAGTTTCCAAGTCTTAAAATTGTGACAAACTTCCCTTGTGATATAAAAGGGGATGATAAAAGACTTCGAGTTATTTTAAGAAATTTAATAAAAAACGGAATTAGATATGGAAAAGAAGTGACCATAAACGTTATTAAGAACAATAAAAACGTCGACATTCACGTTAAAGATAAAGGTCCTGGAGTTTTAGAGGGCGACAGCAAAAAAATCTTTCAAGAGTTTTTTAGATCTGACGAAGCAAAAAAAATAAATGCGGATGGCTTAGGCTTAGGACTCTACTTGGTAAAAAAAATGTCTGAAGAAATGGATGTTACGGTTGAATTAATAAACCCCGGAGAGCAGGGTGCAGAGTTTAAACTTACTTTATTAGGATTAACTCATGAGTAAAATATTAATTATTGAAGACGATAAAATTATTTCTGAGGGGCTTAAACAAGCTTTAGAGGATGAAGGTTACCAAGTTAAATGTGCCTATGATGGCGAAAATGGTTTGTATATGGTTCGCACAGAGTCTCCGGAACTCGTTATTTTAGATATTATGATGCCAAATATGAATGGATTTGAAGTTACAACGGAAGTAAGAAGACAAGGAAACGGTGTGCCCATAATTATTTTATCAGCGCGCACAGAAAGCCAAGACAAAATTCGCGGCTTAGATTTAGGCGCCGACGACTATGTCTCTAAACCATTTGATTTAGATGAATTACTAGCAAGAGTGAGAAGGCATTTAAAAAAGCAGATTGATCAAGAGCATGAATTTGGAGAATTTAAATACTCGTGGAAAGAGCGTCTGCTTAGCAAAAACGGAGCTGCAATTTTGCTTCAATCTAAAGAGCGTGTGCTTCTTGAGTTTTTTTTAAAACGACCAAATCAAATAGTGAGTCGAGAGCAAATTTTAGATGGAGTTTGGGGCTCTGATTACGATGGAACAGATCGCACTGTTGATAATATGATTGTGGCTCTAAGAAAAAAAGTAGGAGCAAGGCATTTAGTTACAGAAAGAGGCCTAGGTTATCGGTTTGTGACGAAGCTGTGACGTCAGGCCGATATGCTTGTGACAAAGGCTTGTTAGGTTGTGTGCAGAACACATTCTAACCAAGGAGAAAAAAATGAAATGGTTCACAACAACAGTATTTTTAATGATCTCTTCCGCGGCAATGGCTGGAAATCAGTTTGATCATATGGAGGCTTTTAGAGAAATCCAAAGACTTATAAAAGTTGAAGATCAAAAAAAGCCAGCCCTAGAATTAGCAAAACAACTGCAAGAGCAATTAGACAAAGACGACGATCTTTACAAAGATGTAAGTCTATTAGTGACTCAACTTGGCAAGGGAAATCCAAATTTTCCTCTAGATAAGGCAATTAAGTTTGCTACGGGTCAAAAAGATGAAATTTTTTGTAAAAATGTAGGATTGGTTTTTCAAGAGGGGCGACACAACGATGGCACTATAAGCACATTAAAGTTGATTAGTTCAAATCGTGACCTTGGTGGAACTTATAGCCAAATAAAAAGTGGAGACTGGATCTATGAATTCGACAGTGAGTACCGTGATCCAGTTAACTCAGAGTCTTGGTTAGATGAATCTACTGATCATTCTTACAAAATGAGAGAGTTCAGACGCAAAGAAAACGGCCGATTTGATGATGGTAAGTGGAGTGTTAGTTGGTATGGCACGGGATATTCAAGTAGCACGTCTACTCATGGAGAGTCCTTTGAGCCCCTTCCAATGTATATGGCCAATGACTACGCTATGTGGGGCACTTACGATATGGGTTTTAAAATAAAATTCGAAGTTGGCTATAAAGACCAAGTAAAAGACCGTCAAAATGGATCATCTAAGATTATCGTTTTAGCTACGGATCGAGAAGTTATTGAAAAACTCCCTAAATATAGTTACCAAGATGCAGCAGGTGGTTTCCACGAATACCCAGATTGCTTTAAAGTTCGATCAGATATTAAGTTAGATAAACTAGAGAATTAAAAACGAAGAATTATTGGTCAATAAAAAAGTGGGCTTAGCACACTAAGCCCACTTAAGAATTTATGTGCATTTAAAACTAGCGGATTCCAAATTAGATTTAATTTGTTCTTTTACTTTTTCACAGTGTTCAGTGCCGTAGGCAGAGCTTGCAATTGTAGTTTTATTGCCAAACTTTGAGTACTGAACTTCGCAACCATTTGGCTCAACCTTAACAACTTGAACAGTTCTTATGTCTTTATTTTTAACACACTCTAAAGCTGGTGGTTCTTGAGATTTTTTAGCTTCAGCTTTTTTAGCTTCTGCCTCTTTAGTAACTGCTTGTTCAGCCGCTTTTGCTGCTTCCTCTTTCTTTTTCCCGGAGCTACAAGCGGTGATCCCGAATGCAAGTACCGTGGAAATAAAAATGAGCTTAATCATGCTGTGTTCTCCTTGTAATGTTTGTGTGTTTAAAAATAATAACATGTATAAGAGTTCGACACACTAGACGAAGGTAGCCTTTTTACCTCTTTTTTTACTCTAGAGTAATTACAAAAAGTCCTTTCGTTTTTTCAACGCCATTGCGTAGTGTTCATAATTCGCGTAGTTACTGGCTAATTGTTACAAACAACCCCCCAAGAAATTAATTCATTAATTTCTTATTTTAGGAGCATAACCGTGAAGAAGTTAGCATTAGTACTTGTTTTGCCATTTTGTATTTTAACAACCACGTCTATTAGTTTAGCAGAAAGGCAAGACCCTAAGTGCAGTGACTCTAATCAAGTAAAGTTAAGAACGCTTGTAAAATCTGAGGTAGAAGCTTGTTTATTGCAGGTACCACTTTATTGTGAAACTCCATTTGCGTATTCAATTAAAGAAGGTCAGCAGCCAACAGTTTATTTAGAAAAAGGCCTTGTTAATTTTGGTTCAGAAAGTCCAGGCAATTTTTTAGTTAATAAACTTGGCCAGGTTTATCAAACAATAAACAGTCAACCTAAAATGAATATGTGTTTCAAAGCTGATAAAGTCGGAAGTCTTTATTTAAGTACGGGAGAACCATCAAGTTCAGATGCGTGTAAAATTGTTGAGAGCTCTAGTTTTGCCCGCTGTAATATTGCTGATAAAAATCTTTTAAAAATAGTCACTGAATGTCTGCGTTTATCACAAAACCTTTTGGATGGTTGTGATGATCCAAATGGGCCATACGATGACAACAATAAAGGCGACGGCGGAAACGACAACGGATCAGGCAATGGTAATGATGGATCAGGTAACGGTGGAAACGACAACGGATCAAGCAACGGTGATGATGGATCAGGTAACGGTGGAAACGACAACGGATCAAGCAACGGCAATGATGGATCAGGTAATGGATCAGCCAACGGTAATAACGGTGGCGGTAATGGTGGCAGCGATGGTCAGTCAAATG
>CAYMKD010000029.1:7099-13481 GCA_964390435.1 uncultured Pseudobdellovibrionaceae bacterium
ACAATGGCGGCGGCAACGATGGTGGAGATGGTGACAACGGTGGTGATGGCCAAGGCAACGGCGGCAACGGAAATGGTAATGGAAACGGTAACGGTAACGGTAACGGCAATGATGGATCAGGTAATGGATCAGCCAACGGTAATAACGGTGGCGGCAATGGTGGCAGCGATGGTCAGTCAAATGACAATGGCGGCGGCAACGATGGTGGAGATGGTGACAACGGTGGTGATGGCCAAGGTAACGGCGGCAACGGAAATGGTAATGGCAATGGCGGCGGTAATGGCGGCGGCAACGGCGGCGGCAACGGCGGCGGTAATGGCGGCGGCAACGGCGGCGGTAATGGCGGCGGTAACGGCAGTAGATAATCAAGCTTATAGTTAGAGTTTGCGTAAATACTAATTACCTAAGCGCAATCAAAACTTATGAAAAATAAAACACTTAAACATTCAGGGCTAATAAGAAAATTAGTCCTTATAGATTATAGAGCGCTCGCTCTTTTTAGAATTTTCTTAGGCCTTATTTTATTATTTGATTTGCTTAGCAAAGCTCAAGATTTAACTGCATTTTATACTGACCGAGGGATTCTATCTCGAGGCTTAGCCATTCAGTATCTTGGTTGGTGGTCTTTTTCATTTCACATGGCAAGTGGAGCTTATTGGTTTCAGTTATTGCTGTTAAGCCTTGGGCTGCTTCTTTGTGTATTTTTAATATTAGGATATCAAACACGAGTTATAACAGTACTTACATGGCTTTTCTTTGTCTCTTTGCAGGGGAGAAACCATATAATTCTTCATTCTGGAGATGCTTTAATTCGGCTCATGCTTTTTTGGTCAATGTTTTTACCCATGCAAGCTCGCTATTCTTTAGATAATCTTTGCTTTCCTAATGGCAGTAAATATAAAGATTCAGGTATTTCAAACTTAGCAAGTGCTGCGATATTGCTTCAGCTTTTGTACATGTATTTTTTTACAGCACTATTAAAAAACCACCCTGATTGGAATCAGAATTTCCAAGCGGTATACTACGCATTAAGCTTAGAGCAATTTACGACACCATTTGGACACTTTCTAAGTGCTTACCCACAGTTACTGGCGTTGTTAACAATTCTAACACTTAGCTTAGAATTTTTAGGACCAATCTTGCTACTTGTGCCATTTTTTCAAGCGTACTTAAGGGTAATAATTCCGTTTTCTTTTATTGGTCTTCATGTATCGTTATTTTTAACAATGTACTTAGGGATGTTTCCTTGGATTTGTATTGTTTCATGGTTTTTATTTTTTCCAAACGAGTTAATGAATTTTTTAGAGAAAAAAATAATTAAACCTTATTTTTCAAATACATATTTTAAAAGGCTTGTGAGACACCTGCCAGCTCCGATGACTTGGCAACAACCGCAAATAATTAGTTATGCGATAAATGGCTTCATTTGCTCTTGCATGCTTGGTGTTTTGGCCTGGAATATTAATGCGCTTCCCAATGTTAAAGAAGTTTTGCCAAAATTTGCAAAGACAATCATGCTCCCACTAAGACTAGATCAGTATTGGAGTATGTTTGCTCCATATCCAATGCGTGCCGACGGTTGGTTTGTTGTTGAGGGAGTTCTCAAAGATGGTAGCGAGTATGATACATGGAACAATATGGCCGTTTCTTGGGAAAAGCCAGCTGCGATATTTTCTTTATATCGATCCACACAGTGGAGAAAAGCATTTACGAATATTTGGATCGAAAAAAACACAAGAGAAATTAGGCTGGCTTTTGCAAGATATATTTGTCGAGAATGGAATGATTTATCAAATCATTCAGAAGAAAAAAAGTTAAATACTTATAAGCTCTACTTTATGAAAGAATACACAATGCCCTTAGGGCAAACATCTGAAGTAAAAAAACTTTTAAAGTGGACACATGACTGTTACGCAAATACCACACCAGCAAGCGAGTCGAGTCCGCCAAAAATAAAAAACTAATTTGGAGCAGTAGTGTAAGGTGTATCAGATTGCTCTTCCGCGCTTCTTTTATCGATTTCAAATAAATTTTCAAGTTCTTTGAAGGCTTGTTTTGCAGTTTGTATTAGAAGCTCTTCGTTTTGGTAAACAGCATGTTGTCGCAGTAACATGTTTTCATCATACTCACGAAATCGCTCTACGGTGAGCAGGGCTTCTTTTTCTGAAAGTCCAAGCTCTTTTAAAACTTCTCTAGCAAGCTCAATACTAGATAAATAAGTTTCACGCATTAAAACCTTAACGCCCAAGTCTAGTAATTTATAGCAGTGAAAACGGTTTCTAGCTCGCGCAAAAATAGGAACATTTGGGAAATGTCTTTTAACCATCTCTGCTGTTTTTAAAGATGAGTCAACATCGTCAATAGCTAAAACAAAAAGCTTGGCCTTATCAACTTTGGCGGCCTGCAGAAGATCTAATCTTGAAGCATCTCCGTAATGGATTTTGTTGCCAAATTTGCGTACAAAATTAACTTGTTCAGCGCTTTTTTCAAGTGCAGTAAAGCGAATTTTACGAATAGTCAAAAGCCTTGCCACAATTTGTCCAAATCGACCAAACCCGGCAATAACAACGGGGTTTTCATCATCTTCAATTTTATCGTACTCAGGTTCAATGGTTGATTTTTTTAAAATTGGCCGAATCCACTTTTCTTCAATTAAAATCAAAAATGGTGCAAGTAACATAGAGAGCGTTACCACGAGAATCCAAAGTTGAGCTTCTGGAGCATCAAAAATATTTAATGTTAAAGCAGCAGCAAAGACAACAAAAGCAAACTCACCACCTTGCGCCAAATTTAAACCAAGTTTGCTGGCATTTTCTTTTTTTGCACCCGCAAAAAAGCTTATGCCAAAAAGGACTAAAAATTTAACTGCGGATAAAATTAAAACAAGACCAACAATTTTAATTGGCGATGCCGTAAGTAAATTTAAATTTGCACTCATACCAACAGCCATAAAAAAGAGCCCCAAGAGAAGCCCCTTAAAGGGTTCAATATCAGCTTCGAGCTCATGTCTAAATTCAGAATCTGCAAGAAGTACCCCAGCTAAAAAAGATCCACGAGCCATCGAAAGGCCCACAGAATTCATAACTGCAGCAATACCGACAACAACAAGCAGAGCCGCTGCTGTAAAACTCTCTCTGCTTCCTAGCAGAGCTACAAACTTAAAAAGAGGCTTTAGTAAAAACCTTCCACCTAAAATAAAAATAAAAACAGCAGCAACAGCCTTGAATGCTTCCATATAAGGTTGCTCAGAATTAATTCCTCCAGGAGCTAAGAGTGGTAAGAGCGCTAATAGGGGAATAACGGCAATATCTTGAAATAGTAAAATTGCAAAAGCCTCACGCCCAGGCCTTGTCACAAGCTGATTTCTTTCTGCCAGACTTTGCAAAACAAAAGCTGTCGAAGACATGGACAGACCAAAGCCGACGGTTACTGCAGCTGACCAATTTAAGCCAAATAGTTTTAATAGTGGAATAAGCGCCAGTGCTGTAAGTAAAACTTGAGCAGAGCCCAAACCAAAAACAGATCTTCTTAAAACCCAGAGTCTTGAGGGTTGAAGCTCTAGGCCAATGACAAAAAGTAAAAACACAACACCAAGCTCAGAAAAATGTAAAATAGACTCAACATCACTTACGAGTTTAAATCCGTAAGGACCTAGAATGACACCAGCAACCAGATAACCGAGTACAGCGCCAAAGCCAAACTTTCTAAATAGAGGAACCATAATGACAGCAGCAGCTAAAAATATCAGAACTTGCGAAAGCTGAAACATAAAACACTCCAAAGTTTATAGTTAATTATATCCAGATAAACTAAGAAGTCAGCTTAGATAAAAAGAAAAAGCCGCAGTTTGGGCTGCGGCTTTTTGGGGAATGGACGTTGTTGTCTTTTATAAGTTTGGCACACACATAGTGGCACCAGTTTCTAGGCTACAACCTGCCCAGAAAGTTCGACTACATTGACTATTTTGAGGGGTTTTCCAGCTACCAGCCTCAACACAAGCTTGCCAAATCTTACCCTCAGGATTGGCAACATCTACTTTCGCCGTTTTAATTAAGCTGTTAATCATTGACTGAGTATCTTCAGGAAATTGATTTAAAGAAACAGACAAGGATTGAATACCATCTTTTGAAATCATTTTTAATTGAGCTAGATCTTCAATATCTTGTTCACTTAATCCAAGATCTAAAATGGCTTGGATATCACCTTGACGACTAGATTCAAGAGCAGCGACTAGTTTTTCTGCTGAATCAAAGCTTAAACCAAAAGTTTGAGCCCAATCAACACTCGTAACATCTTTGTTAGCCAGAGCTAAGTTCACGTTGCTATAGTTGCGATCGCAATTATTGCGTTCTTTTTTACATTCTTTAACTTTTTCGCCTTTATGATTGCGGTAAGTATAGCATTTTTTACCTTTATCGCCTCGACAGGAATTTTTGTGACCATCGCGATCATCATGGTGTCCGCCATGGTGCCCGTCGTAATCATCATAATTATCATTGCTATCAGTAGCTGCTCCAATAGCAATAGCACCAGCAACAACACCCACAACACCAAGTCCGACGGCAACATCTCTAGAGTCACAGCCCTGCAACACGGGAACAAGAGAAAATATCATTAAACCAGTTAGCCAGGTTTTTCTTAGTTCTTTCATTGATCTCTCCTTTTAATAAGTAGTTTTGCAAAACAGTCACAACAAGCCATGAGCAAGCATCGTGCCGAACATTTTGACACCAAAAGTACTGGCAGTTTTGAATTTATGAAGCAGTAATGTTTGAAACCTTTAAATGGACCTTGACGGGGCGGCGCACAACAAAAAGGAACGGCGTAGCCAGCAGAATTATACTAAGATTTTAAATATGGAAGAAAAGTTTATGAAAAGGGCTATTGAGCTCTCACAAAAAAATATGAGGCAGGGACAAGGTGGCCCCTTTGGAGCCGTAGTTGTTAAACAAGGGCAAATTGTTGGTGAGGGTTGGAACAAAGTCACCTCAACAAATGACCCAACAGCACATGCTGAGGTTGAAGCCATTAGGCAAGCATGCGCTAAGTTGCAGAATTTTGATTTAAGTGATTGCGAAATTTATACCAGTTGCGAGCCCTGTCCCATGTGTTTGTCGGCCATTTATTGGGCACGAATTAATAAGATTTATTTTGCAAATACAAAAAAAGATGCTGCTCAAATTCAATTTGATGATGCTTTTATATATGAGCAAATTTCAAAACCTATGGAGCAAAGACAGATCCCTATGCAACAAGCCATGCACAAAGAAGCTCTTGAGGTTTTTAGTGAATGGCAAAACATGCCAAATAAAAAACAATATTAAAAATACAATTAACTAATTATTCAGCGCGAACTACTTTTGTTGCTTTAAGGTTATTGGCGATTTTAACTCTTCTAGATAAAGTCATCATCAAGGCCTTAGACCAAGAGGGACGATGGTAAAGCACTCTTTCTAAAGTACCGATGGGAACTTCGATAAGTTCGCAATCAGATAAAGCTTCAACATTAGCGGATCGATGTTCACCATTAATGTAAGCCATTTCACCAACGAACTCGCCACTTTCAATAAAACCTAAAGTGGTGTCGCTGCCTCCAATTCCTGCGTAGGCGCGTAGCCGTCCTTTTTTTACTAAGTAAACACTCTCGGCCTGATCACCTTGTTTTATTAGTTGTTCTCCGCTTGCTAAAAAACGTAGATAAAACTCAGCTTCTTCGCCATGTGATGCAAAGTTTAAAGCCTTCGTAATAGCTGCCACAACGCGGGACTCTTCTTGTCCATCAGATAAAAACTGGATTCGACCAATAACAAGCTCGTCTAAGTAAAGCTCTTTTTCTGGAGGGGGATCAGTAATAAGTATTGAGAGTGAATGGAATTCTTTATTTTTTAAAAGAGCATCTATAAATTGAGGCCCATTGAGTTTTGGTAAATTAAAATCTGTAATAACCACATTAGCTGGATCATTTTGCATTTTAGAGAGACCCGTAGAGCCATCGTAAGCTTCATAGATAACAGCTTTTGTAATATGCTTTGAAATGATCCGCGAAAAAAATTCGTGGGTAGATTTATTAGCTGAAACAATTAAAAAAACTCTTTTAGATTCTAAGTTGTTGCCCATTTAAAGAATTTTATCGGCCATCAACTTTAAATTCAAGCAATTCACTAGAGAGAGTTTTCGTGGTCGAGTGTCATTCTAGATAAAGGTCCAAGAGAGTTATTGGTGGGCTTTTAAAAAATTAACTATCTATTCAAATTTAATAAAAATTATGGGTTCACAGCGGTCTTTTGTACAGCTATTCCACCACGCCCATCACGAGTTACCACAACTAAAAAAGCACTGCGTGTGCTAGGGTAGGCGACAGGTGCAGTGTAAATATTGGTTT
>CAYMKD010000030.1:0-13377 GCA_964390435.1 uncultured Pseudobdellovibrionaceae bacterium
TAGATGCCTTGCAAACCGACGAGCTTTGCCCATGTAACTGGGAAAAAGGTCAAGAGACTTTGCACGTTTAAATATCAGAACTCACCAAGAGAATATCTTGGTGAGTTTAAAATAAGGAGGAGAGTATGGACTTAAATATTTCAGAAAAAGTAGATCGCTTTTTAGATGTGAACTTTGCGGGCCGCGAAACAACGATCTTTAGGGATTTAAGTGTAAATCTAAAAAAACTTCTCGAAGATAGTAGCCTTGCTCCAGATGAAAGATTTTTAATTACTTATGCTGTTGGCCATACTCTACATCATCAAGGACTTGTCGATTTTGCAGAAGAGGCTCTTAAAGAGCTCGATCTCACCAGCGAGCAAATCACAGAGGCCAAAGAAGCCAGCGGCATTATGGGAATGCTTAACACATATTATAAATTTAAAGCCATGCTCTCGCCAGAGTCATCTCCAGATTATCAACGTGCCGGACTTCGGATGATGTCTCTTGGCAAACCACAACTAGGCAAAGATCGCTTTGAAATGCTCGCTCTTGCGATTTCAATTATAAACGGCTGCCCAAGTTGCATTGCGAGTCATGAATTGGCTCTGCGCAAGGCAAACATAGAGGTCGAAAAAATACATGATCTTGCACGTTTAAGTTCGGTGTTAAAAGGCCTCTCCGCGCTATAATTAAAAATGAATAATCTTTGATTGTCAGGTGGTCAGATGCTAGGCTCTTGACCACCTATGGCAACAGTAAAATCACGAGAAAAAACCTATCTTAAAAACTACCAACCGCCCACTTATCAAATTTTAAAAACTAATTTATATTTTGATATTGGTGAGGACCTTACTCGTGTGACAGCACAAAGTGAGTTTAAAGCAACCGGCACTCAACGTGAACTCCATTTAAACGGTCACGAACTTAAACTCATTGAAATTAAAATTGATGAGCAAACTTTAAAACCACATCAATACCAAGTGGACTCTCAAGGGCTCACACTAACTGATTTACCTGAAAGCTTTACTCTGAGCGTGGTGACTGAATTAAAACCAAGTGAGAACACCTCACTTGAGGGACTTTATGAGAGTGAAGGAATTATCTGCACTCAAAATGAGGCTCAAGGCTTTAGAAAGATAACCTACTTTTTAGATCGCCCCGATGTCATGCCCATTTTTAGTTGCACCATTGAAGCCGACAAAAAGAAGTATCCGGTGCTTTTAAGTAATGGAAATTTGCTCAAAGAAGAAAATATTGGAGACACTCGTCATAAAGCCACTTGGCTAGATCCATTTAAAAAACCTTGCTACTTATTTGCTCTAGTTGCTGGCGATCTTGGTTGTATTCAAGATCAATTTATTACTCAGACAGGCAAAAAAGTTGATTTGTATCTTTACGCCTCACATGGCAAACAAGACCGCTGCCTTTTTGCAATGGATTGTCTAAAAAAAGCCATGAAGTGGGATGAAGAAACTTATGAACTTGAATACGATTTAAATCGCTACATGATTGTTGCAATTAATGATTTTAATGCCGGAGCTATGGAAAACAAAGGGCTTAATATTTTTAATTCTCGACTTATTTTTGCTGATTTTGAATCCGCTACGGATGAGGATTTTGCGCAAATTGATAGTGTCGTTGCTCATGAGTACTTTCATAATTGGTCAGGTAACCGTGTGACTCTTAGAGATTGGTTTTACTTAAGCCTCAAAGAGGGGCTGACTGTATTTAGAGATCAAGAGTACACGTCTGATAACTCCTCAAGAGCTGTTAAGAGAATAGAAGATGTTGAGTTCTTAAAGGCGCGACAATTTCCAGAAGATGAGGGGCCAACTGCTCATCCGGTAGTTCCTGATTCTTGCTATTCAGTAGATAATTTTTTTACTATGACTATTTATGAAAAAGGATCCGAAGTGATCCGCATGCTACAAACTCTAGTCGGGCGCCCAGCATTTATTAAGGCATTAAAGCTTTATTTTCAAAAATTTGACGGCTGTGCTGTTACTCTTGATGACTTTGCTCAAGTTATTAGTGAGTCTGCACAAATAGATCTTAGTCAATTTAGAAACTGGTATGAGCAAGCAGGACTGCCTCATTTACAAGTGCAGTCTTCCTACGATTCAGCCAAAAAAAGCTATACTCTCAATTTCAAACAAAGCTGCCCTCCGACACCAGGACAAACACAAAAACCAGCCTTTCACATTCCACTTCTCTTAGGATTAGTTGATAAAAAGGGACAGAACCTTCTTAAAACAGAACCTCACCGAGGCGAAGGCACCGTCTTACTGCATATTAAAAAAAGCGAAGAGAATATTACTTTTACTGGAATCGAATCAGAACCCATTCCTTCTTTGTTAAGAGAGTTTTCAGCACCTGTAAAATTACAATATAACTATAAACCAGAAGAGCTTCTATTTTTAATGGCCTATGACACTGATTCATTTAATCGCTGGAGCGCTGCTCAACAGGTTTATATTAAAGATATTAAGCAAAGGCTAAAAGCTAGGTCTTCCGGAAGCTCTTATAAAATTTCCCCTCAACTTATCGAGGCTTATCAAATAGCACTTAAGTCCCCCATTGATCCTTCCTTTAAATCTTTGCTGCTTAGTTTACCAACTCCTTCTAGTTTAGCTGCAGAGCTAGATAAAATTGAGCCAGAAAATTTTTGGCTTGCTTGTAATGACTTAAAAGTAGATTTCTTAACAGCACTTGAATCAGAGTTAGTTAAAACCTATGAGGAATTAAAAAATTCACTTTCTGACTCAGACCGCACACAACTGTCTTTTGGTAAACGACGCTTGAAAAATCTTTGCTTGGATTTACTCGCTTCCAAACACCCTCACCTTGTGCAAGAGCAGTACGAATCTAGTACCAATATGACCGATCAGCTATACTCTTTAAACACTTCATGGTCACAAAATTTAGACTTTAAAAATGAACTTGCTGAAGATTTTTACAAGCGATGGTCTAAAGATTCTATTACATTAAATAAATGGATTTCAGCGCAGGCTTTGGACTCAAGCCCCGAAGCTCTCTCAACCATAAAAAAAGTTTCAAGTCATAAGAGCTTTAATTTTAAAAATCCTAATAATGTAATGTCTCTGTGGCGTAATTTCATGATTAACAATACTTATCGTTTTCATGATTCAAGTGGAGAGAGCTACGATCTATTAGGAGACACCATTAAAGCACTTGATCCTATTAATCCTCAAACGGCAGCTAGACTTTGTGGTGAATTAAAAATTTGGCCGAAATTGCCAACTTCTCAAGCTAAAAAACTTTACCAAGTTATTGAACAGGTAAGCAAAGCAAATCAGTTATCAGCAAACACCTTTGAAATTCTAAAACAATGCCTTGAGGCAGGAAAACCATAGTATGAAGCATTTAAAAAATATCTTAATTTTTTCCCTATTAGCTCTCATTACTTCGCTTTTAGTTCATTGCAGTCACGAGCAAGTTAAAATTGATGAGGGTCCAGGGCTTTTATTTATGGCTTACAATGTAGAGAATCTTTTTGATACTAATCATGATCAAGGTAAATATGACTATGAGTTTCTACCCATAGAAAAAAAACAAACTGCTGATATTAAAAAATATTGCAATAGCATTGAAGTTAAAAGATGGCGTGATGCTTGTCTAGATGGCAATTGGACTGAAGATTTATTAAGAGAAAAATTAAAACGTCTCAGTGATGTAGTTTTAAAATTAAATCAAGGCAAGGGACCTGATGTTTTATAACTTGCAGAATATGAAAACAAAAAGATTATTGAGAGATGGAGCAGAGAATATCTAGAAGCGGCTCAATACAAAAACATTGTACTTATCGAAGGGCAAGATGAGCGGGGTATTGATGTAGGTCTTATGACCAGACTTTCCGTCGTTGGCAAACCGCAGCTTCATCAAGTTCCATATAAAGCCAAAGACCCTAAAAAACAAAAAGATGTTAGAGAAACTCGGGGCATACTTGAGGTTGAACTTGAGCTTCCAGATAAAAATATTCTTACTGTCTTTGTAGTTCACCTGCCATCTGGAGGCTCTAGCAATTACTTGCGCATTCAGGCTGTTGAGTTTTTAAATGGTCTACTAAAAAAGTTACCTAAAGATCGCATGGCCCTTGTTGGGGGTGATTTTAATATTAATATTAACGACGAAAAAACAGCTCAAATGTACACTAAACAATTAGGCAAGGCTTGGTTGGTATCACACCTCATTGGTTGCAAAGAATGCCAAGGGACTCACTACTATCATACAGATAGATCTTGGAGCTTTCTTGATGCGATTCTCTTTAGCCCTAATTTGGGAGAGAAATCACAAGCCCCTTGGCAGGTTCTGCCAAGCTCTATAGCAATACACAATAAATCTGAATATCAAAACAATCAATATGGTAGCCCGGCCAGATATGTACCTGAAAAATCTGTCGGAGTTTCTGACCACTGGCCTTTGGTGGTTCGCCTAGCTCCTAGAAATTAATTATTTTAGATGCCTCTCTCCTATAAGCTAACGCCATAGATGGTATTTATGAGGCTCTCTCTAAATATTTCTGGGCGCCTTGTATAAGCTGTGTTAATTTTGTGCTCTGGAGAATTTATGTTCGGCACAAGTACCGCCCAGAGAAAACAATCTGATCGTCGCTCGCCATGGGGAGACCTCTTGGTGCTTTCGGTATTTTGTATTGTGCTGTACTTTTTTGTGGGCTTTGCTTCGCGCGGGATTTCGCCTCTTGAAACTTCAGCAGAAATAAGTCTATCGTTATGGTCTCTGCCTAAATATGCCTTTTTTTCTCTCACTAGAGCCACTTTATCTTACCTATTATCTCTAGCGTTTACACTCACTGTTGGTTATTTGGCTGCAAAAAATAAAGTGGCTGAGAAAATCATTGTACCTTTTTTAGATATTGGACAGTCAGTCCCTGTTCTTGGCTTTATGCCGGGCTTGATTTTAGCTTTTATGGCTTTGTTCCCCCATAATAATTTAGGACTGGAATTTGCCTGCATTTTAATGATTTTCACAGGGCAAGTTTGGAATATGGCTTTTAGTTATTATGGATCACTAAAAAGTGTTCCCACCCAATACTACGAGCTTGCCGATAACGTAGGAATGGGTTGGCGAAAGAAACTTCTTTATATTGAGCTTCCCTTTGCCGCCACTGGCCTTGCCTGGAACAGTCTTATCTCTATGGCTGGTGGTTGGTTTTTCCTGACAATTTGTGAGTCTTTTAAATTAGGAGAGCGTAGCTTTCGCATTCCAGGACTTGGTTCTTATATTTCACTCGCTATTGAGCAAAATGATTTACTTGCCTTAGTCTGCGGAGTCCTTGTCATGTTTGGCCTAGTCATTGCCGTTGACTTTTTGGTTTGGCGTCCTGTACTCGCCTGGAGTCAAAAATATCGTTTTGAAGAATTTCAAGATCAAACAACGGACATTCCCTTTATCACTCTTCTTTTGCAAGACTCTTGGATTCTATCAAAGTCTAAAGCTGTTCTCTCGTGGCTTAGAAGAGAAGATATTGATATTGATGACAACAGCGAGGATTTTAACAAAAAGAAATCAAGAAGAGAAAAACTAGCCATCTTATGGCAAAAACTGATCGATGGCATAGATAACCTCGTTTATTTTGTTAGCTCAAGGCCCAAATTAGCAGATAGCCTTGGTTGGCTTGTGTATGCCTCTATCATTTTACTTTTAATCATTGGTCTTGGACAAATACTCGATCTTATAAAATTAATGAGCTTTAAAGAGTGGATGACTGTTTTTATCGCAACCTTTTGGACTCTGCTGAGAGTCACTGCTTGTATTGTGATTGCTTCTCTCTGGACTGTTCCTGCAGGTTTGTGGATTGGCTCCTCAGCAAGACTGACACGGATTTTTCAACCATTAATTCAACTAGCGGCCTCATTCCCTGCTCCTATGATTTTCCCACTGGTACTTATTGCCTTTGACTATATTGGTGTTCCATTAGGATTTAGTTCAGTGATTTTAATGGCTATCGGAGTACAGTGGTATATTTTATTTAATGTTCTTGCGGGTAGCTCGATGATCTCATCTGATTTACGTGATACTTTAAAAATTATAGGTGTTTCTAAAAAAAATCAGTGGCTTAAACTCTACCTTCCATCTATCTTCCCCTCACTGGTCACGGGCTGGAACGTGGCGGCCGGCGGCGCTTGGAATGCCAGTATTATTTGTGAATATGTGATTCATCATAAAGAGGTTGTTTATACCAATGGCTTAGGGGCTTTAATCAGTTTAGCAACAGATCAAGGCGATATGCCTATGCTGGCTTCTTGTATTATGGTTATGTGCTTAACTGTGGTAATTATTAATAGAGGTGTTTGGGGAACTCTTTATAGAATAGCAGATGAGAAATTTCGTTTTGATAGGTGATATATGGAAAAATGCTTAATTGAAATGCGCGGTATTAATCATAGTTTTACTTTAAGTACCTCTCAAAAACTTAAAGTATTACGTGATGTAGATCTGTCAATATACGACAATGACGTGCTTGTGATTCTTGGTCCATCAGGCTCAGGTAAATCCACTCTTTTAAAAATTTTAGCAGGCCTCTTGGAGCCCACAACTGGCCAAGTGATCGTTAATGGAGAACATTTAGAAGATGTTAATAACTTAGTTTCTTTAGTTTTTCAGTCCTTTGCTTTGCTCCCGTGGCTTACGATTTATGAAAACGTTGCCCTTGGAATTGAGCCACTTCATTTATCTGAAAAAGACACCAAAGAAAGTGTTAAAAAAGTAATCGATCTTGTAGGTCTTGAAGGGTTTGAGGAAGCATATCCACGAGAGCTCTCTGGTGGTATGAAACAGAGAGTGGGAATTGCCCGCGCCTTAGGTATGCAGCGACCTATCTTATGTATGGATGAACCTTTTAGTTCACTTGATGTTCTAACAGCTGAAACACTTAGAAGAGAGTTTTTAAGTCTCTGGGGTTCAGGGCGACTAGCAGCGCGCTCCGTTGTTTTAGTCACTCATAATATTGCTGAGGCTGCCTCGATGGGAAAGCGCATTTTAGTTATGGGTACAAACCCTGGGCATATTCGAGTTATGATTCGCAACGACCTCCCCTACCCTAGAGATGAAAAATCAGCTGGATTTAAAACTCTAGTTGATAACATACATGATGTGATTACAGAGGCCCTTATTCCAGATACTCCGGAGTGGGTTCCGCCTGCACTTGCAAGTGCCTCAATAGAAATGCTTCCACCAGCTCCTATCAACGAAGTGGTTGGTTTGCTCGAAGTTGTTTACGCTCAAGGCAATAGTGCAGACTCTTTTGCTCTAGCAACTAAGTTTAGTAAAGAGTATGGACAAATCCTATTTTTGGCAAAAGCTGCTGAGATTTTAGATCTAGTAGATACTCCAAAGAACTTTATTATCTTAACAGATTTAGGAATTCAGTTTCTAAAAGGTGATGCCAATATTTGTAAACGCATCATCAATGAATCACTTAAAAGACTTAAAATTTGCCAACTGCTAGCAGATGAGCTTAAGAAGTCAGAGGATCTCACCTTAGAGGAAGACCGAGTTTTAGAGTTAATTCATGAGTGGCTGCCTAGCGAAAATCCAGAAGTGGCTCTTGAAACCCTCATTCAATGGGGTCGTTATGGAGAGTTTTTTGGTTTTAATAGTGATGATAAAGCTGTCTATCTGGATGTTGGCCAAGAAGCGATATAATAAAAAGGATCTCTACAAATAAGAAAACAGGCGTCCATATGATGAGCACTTTGGCTGATGAGTTAGTTGATAAAAGTTGGTGCGAAATTAAGGGCTTTGCCAGTACAAAAATTGTCTGTGAGCTACGCCAACACCTTTTAGAATTAGAGCAAGAGGGGAAATTTGTAGAAGCCCACACCACCACAAAAAGTCATGACGGAACAAAGTTTAGAACCGATAAAACCTGTTGGCTTACTGCGGGTGAAAACCCTGCAACAAACTCTTACTTTTTGCTCATGAAGCAACTTCAGGAGCAGCTTCGAGAAGAACTTTATTTGCCAATTACTAGAACTGAGAGTCTATTTGCAGTTTATGAGTCCGGTGGTTATTATCAAAGGCATATTGATCAACCTAAAAAAAATGGCTCTAGAATTATTTCTACCGTTTTATATTTAAATGAGTCTTGGCAAACAGGTGATGGTGGTGAGCTTTTTTTCTACGATCAGTTTATGGACAAATCCCCTTCAGTCATTATTGAACCTAAAGCTGGCAACCTGATTGTTTTTAAAAGTGATGTGGTTATTCATGAAATTGTACCCTCTTCAAAAAGGCGACTCAGCTTAGCAACCTGGTATGGCCGTGGTTAGAATGATGAATCTGGCTGTTTAAGAAATTCAATCTCTTCAGGAGTTGAGGTGCGATTAAGAACTATATTTCGATGCGGATAACGACCAAAACGATCAATAATTTTTTTATGTCTGAGTTCAAAATCAAGATTATTTTCAAGTCCCGGCAAACTAAATAATTTCACAGCAACTTCATGTATAACTCTCGATTCACTGTGCATGTATGGCATGTATGAAGTTGTGGATACCTCCAAAGCGTTGTTTGATTTTTGCATCCAGTGCTAGATCTTTAGAAAACCACTGCTTTGGCGTAAGCTCAGTAAACCAAAAATCAAGAATACTAGCATAAGACATAGACTTCCCTTTTAAGGTTTTTAATACATGATTCAGAAGTTAGATTTGCATTTAAAAACTAATTATTGGCCTTAAAGCTAGATTCAAAATAATCAAAAAGCTCTTCTAAGTTTTTACTTACATCATAAAGTGGCGGCACGGTGCGCTCAATAAAGCCACTCTTAATTGCATGTTCTGTAAAACTTAAAAAATGATCAAAATAGTTGCCGGTATTTAATAAAGCTATAGGTTTATAAATATAGCCCAACTGTTGCCAAGTAATAATCTCACAAAGCTCATCGAGAGTTCCAAACCCGCCTGGCAATGCCACAACTCCATGAGAGAGCTCAGCCATAGTCGCTTTTCTCTCATGCATGCTTTTAACCACACGAAGCTCGGTAAGACCTTGATGAGCTAATTCCTTAACAACCATATCTTCAGGAATAACACCAATCACACGTCCACCAATTTTGAGAGTTTCATTCGCAATGATCCCCATAAGGCCAACATTTCCGCCACCGAAAACTAAGCCCCAATCACGCTTAACTAACTCATGAGCAAAAGCTTCAGCTTCTTTTTGAAACTGAACATCTCGACCAACTCTTGCACCACAAAAAACACATATATTTGGCTTATAATTTTTCATATTTTTAAGATTATGCTCATTTTATAAAAATAAACAGCTACTAATGCACAGCAAAATTAGAATCCTAAAGGACAAACCGACCAGAGTCGGTTAAGATTCTTTATCTTCATGAACTCATCTAATGCTACTGATGTATTTTACGATCTAACTAAACAAGTTCTATTCACTCGACCTTGGGCACGAATTCTTATTCTTGCACTCTCTTTACTAAGTGCTATCGCTGGCCTCACAGGTCCTTACCTACAAAAAGAATTTATTGATCATCTAACCGCCTCTTCCCATTTGATCACTCCATCTCTGGGAAATGTGCATCCTTTGATTATCATCACTGGGGCTTTTTTTTCTCTACTCCTTGCTATGATCTTTAGTCAGTTAGCAAACTATTTAGCATTTACTGAGTCTGTCATTTTACAAAAGAACCTCGGTGAATTTATGTTTAATAAAACTCTGCAACTCAGAACAGACACTTTAGCAAGCCGTCAGATGGGTGAAGTTGTTTCTCTTTATGCAACAGACATAACAGGAGCCACATTTATTATTGAGTCAAGCCTTCCAACCGGAGCAGCGATTCTGTTTCCTCTTGTTTTAGCTCCACTTGCAATTAGTTGGCTTTTTGCAATTCCGCTATTTAGTACCGTTGCAGTGATGCTCTTTATTGTTTTTTTAAATGTCGTTATGGCTTATAGACAATCTCGCTTTTTCTTTGCATTTAAACAATTAGCTGCTGAGCGAACAGGGCTAGTTAATGAATGGATTCAAAATATTAGAGCTCTGCGTATTCTTGGCTGGGTAGAGTCTATGGAAGCTAGAATTTTTAAAAAGCGAGTTGAAGAAACTAGAAACCGTGTTCTTATGGTCACAAATGGTCAATTCATGAATGCTGTGGCCTCTTCAATTACATTTTTTATTAACATTCTAGCCATCGTTACTCTTGTTTATACTCATACAAACAACATTACTCCTGGACAACTCTTAGCACTACTTTGGATTGTCGGAGTGTTTTTAGTTAGGCCCTTTCGACAGTTACCTTGGTTTTTTACTTTTGTACTAGATGGAACGACTTCATTAAAAAGACTTAGCAAGTACTTTGCTCTAGAAAATAAGAGCTCAAATTTTCAAGAGTTCGGTTTAGCTGCAGACAAACCTGCCAAAGGACCACACATTAAAGTTAAGGGTTTAAACTTAGCAATTAAAAATCAGACTCTGCTTAAAGATTTATGTTTTGAAGCTCGGGAGGGAGAGTTTATTGCCATTGTGGGCCCAGTTGGAAGTGGCAAATCTCTTCTGCTGTTATCTCTACTGGGTGAAACAGGAGCTCAGTTTAGTGAGTATGAAATCAATGGCATCTCGGCTTTGAAAATGAGCATTCACGACTTGCGAAAACACTTTGCCTTTGTGCCACAAGAGGGTTTTGTCATGAGTGCCTCACTAAGAGAAAATATAGCATTTGAATACGAATTTGGTTCGCAAGGCGATAAGGATATTATTAACTCACTTAAAAGAGCTCAATTTGACTTAGATCGTGAAAGCTTAAGCCGCGGACTTGAAACAGAGATTGGAGAGCGTGGCGTAAATCTCTCAGGAGGACAAAAGCAACGAGTGAGTCTTGCTAGAGCTCATTACTTCTCTTCTCCCATTTTATTACTTGATGATTCTTTAAGCGCAGTTGACGTGGATACAGAAAAAATTCTTATGCAAAAACTCCTTAAAGGAGATTGGTCTAAGTGCACTCGCATTTTGGTAACCCATAGACTCAGCACTCTAAAAACTGTTGATCGAATTATTTTTATTGAAGACGGTCGAATTGTTGACGTTGGCACATTTAATGAACTCAACTCTCGCTCTGAAGACTTTCAAAAATTTACAGCAAGTATTAATAAGTCTTCTGGTCCGCAGCCAGAAGCTCTACTTCCGGAATTTGATACTGATGACAAACTTGAATAAAAGATATTTAGAGCAAGAGACTCAACTCGCAGGCAAGTACTCATCAACAGTGAGGTCCACACTCTATTTTGCTTACAGACCCTTTCTAAAAATGGCGGGCTTGTATTTGAGCCTTGGCTTTATTGGTCGCGCTCTGCTTTTAGCCAATGCGAATATTATTGGCTACTGGGTAGACTCTTTTTGTAAGCCTGAGCAACAAATCTGCAAACCTCCACCTGAGATCCTTACTGGTTTTGATTCAAATTCTTATATCACTCTTTTATCCGTAATGACTCTGATTGGCTTTATTCTAACTCTTGTTTTTCGCATGGGGTTTTCAAGAATTTCGGCAGCAGCAGTTAGCCGCATATACGATGAAGTCACAATGAGGACCTCAAGATTTCCAATGAGCTTTTTTGATGTGACTCCCGTAGGTCGAATTATCACACGTTTCTCTAGTGACTACGGACAAGTATTTCGCCTGTTTGGTGGGCCTTTAGCCGAATTTTTAGCTATCATATTTGATCTCATTTGTATGATTATTTTAATCACAGTCGCCAACCCTCTTTATTTACCCATTGTGGTGCTCATCGCCATACTAAATTATTTTGTCTACAAAGCAAATCGCACTCCCATGCGCAGAGAGCGCAGACAACTCTCGGCCAGCAGATCCCCCTCAATTGCTCACTTTGCTGAAACTACACAAGGGGCCAGTACCATTCGCACTTTTGGCAAAGAAGCTTCTTTTATGAAGCGCTTTGCTAAATTAAATAACTTTTTCTTAAATCAAAAAATGAGAACACAAAAGCTCATTATTTTCTTTTCTATACAAATGAATAGTTTAACAGCTGTCTTACTCCTTATAACAGGAGGGCTTGCTTATTTTGCTATTGGCAAAGGGCTTTTAAGTATTGGCTCGCTTGGAGTCGCCTTTGCCTTCATAGCTCTGTCTGGAAATACGATACAAATGTTTTTTGAATGGATGGCCCAATTTGAAGAAGCCATGGTTGGCATGGAACGACTTGATAATTATTTAAGAAAAGACTTAGAACTAGGCTCTAAGCTTCCACAAAAAGCACAGTTTTCAACAAAACATGATGCCTACAAAGAGGGCGAAGAAGAGCGACTGCAAATAACACCTCTAACAAATAAAATAGCTGCAGAAGTGAAGCTTGAAAATCTATGGTTTCGCTATAGCCCAGAATTACCCTGGGTTTTGAAAGATATTAATTTTACGGTTAAAGCTGGCGAGAAAATCGGCATTGTAGGTAGAACAGGAAGCGGGAAATCAAGTTTGATTCAAGCTCTCTTTCATCTTTACCCGATCGAAAAAGGTCATGTTTTAATTGATGGGCGTCGGGCGCTAGATGCTGACCTCAAACAATACCGAAGAGCTATTTCTTTTATTGCTCAAGATCCCATTTTATTACAGGGCCCACTCCGAGATAATTTAAGTTTAGATGAAAATGTGACAGATCAGCAGATGATTGCCGTTATTAAAAAGGTGGGCTTGCAGGATTGGTTTCAATTTCTGCCAAAAGGACTAGATACCATGATTGAAGAAAAAGGACGCAATATCTCAGCAGGAGAAAAACAACTTATTTGTATGGCCCGATGTCTACTGCAAAATTCTCCAGTAGTTATTATGGATGAGGCGACTAGTAATATTGACCCCCAATCTGAAGAAGCTTTGGTGAGAGCTACTGAAGAGTTCTTTACTGGCCATACGCAAATTATCATTGCCCACAGGCTCTCAACTCTTGAAAACTGTGACCGCATTTTATGGTTATCCGATGGCGAAATAAAAATGATTGGTAGTGTTAAAGAGGTCCTGCCGGTCTTTGAAAAGGCCCAGCTCTAAAGTCAGCCCTTTGTAATGCGGCGCTTACTGAAAAGGTGCCTGGCACCTTTTTGGTTTTTTTGCTAAAATTCAGGCCTTATATGCTCACAATACTTGTCATCTTAGTGTGCCTGATTATCAATGCCCTTTTATCGGCCGCCGAGATGGCCTTTGTCTCAGTTAGCAAGCCTAATTTGCGTGAAAAAGTCAGGCAGGGCGATAAGCACGCGCAAGTTCTATTAAAACTTCGCGAAAATCCGGAGCGCACTCTCTCCGTGATTCAAATTGGCATTACACTTGTTGGAGCAGTTGCCGCAGCTGTTGGTGGAGCCAGTGCCAGCGACACCCTTACTCCTTATCTG
>CAYMKD010000031.1:0-13367 GCA_964390435.1 uncultured Pseudobdellovibrionaceae bacterium
GACAGGCAAAGTAGTTCGTGCATAGACATTTACTGAAAGTAAGATTTTGTAACCTCTATTTGAAAGTAATTCGAGTATATCTTTATCACATAAACTAGAAATTGCTAGAGTTGAGGGGTGAGAATATTGCCAATAGAAATCTTCGATTTGGGCAAATAGATTTCCATCATGATCCTGGTTATTGAGCCCAAACCCTAATGTATCTGAAAAAGGTGAATCAGCGCCTGCGAAACAACTACATCCATTGTTAAATTCGAATATCCCATACTTGGTTCCTGGAGAAGTTTTTTTTAGAGCTTCTACATATCGAGCATTATCTTTTGCAACAAAGCTTTCTATTTTTGAAGCTAGTGCAATATCAACAAAGACCTCACCCATACGATTTGCTCCATGTGGCTAAGCTACGTTTTTAATTCAAGTTGAGTTGCTGGTCAGCAAAGGAATATTTAAAATCAAAATACGAACATAAAAGCATTGCAAAATAGGTAAGGCGCAGCGCAATGCGAAAGAGCGCAGTTTCGTAGATCAATTCCGTCTAGTGATTAGGTGTCATTACATCAAAATTCTTTTAAGTAAATAAATTATATTTCGAAAGCTGCGCCGACTCTCTTTTTTGAATGCTTACTTCCGTAGGCGGAAGTAGGGCCATTCGTGCAGCCGAAGTTGAAGAGCTAGCTGAGGTTAAAGGATTTAACAGAGTTTTGGCTGAGAGAATTTTATTACAGTTAAACGAGGACACTCAAGAAGAAGAGTGAGTCGAGTAAGGTTTCGTGGTTTAGAGAGTTACTTTCTTAAAACTGACATCCTAAAGTCTTTAGGTTCGTGACTGCGAGATGGCCATTTGGGTAGGGATTTTGTTCACTCAAAAAACCAACGTTGATTTTTGAAGTTGAACGACCAAACATGACCGATCATCAGATTAGCTCCGATAAATAGGTTCGGAAAATCAGGCATATCTTCTTTAGCTTTTGTTAAATCAACAGCGACAACTTCGAGGTCCGAGAATTCGCGACCACAAAGTGATAGACTCTTTAGTTTATAAAGCTTCGCCCTAACGAGAGCTCCACTAGAATCGCCTCCATCAGTAAGATCGCGAATAAATTCGAACTGGTCTGGTCTTTTCTTGGCAACTTCAATGTTTACAACATTAAGGGAGGCACCTGTGTCCCAGGCCGCTAACATCTCTTCATGTCTAACCGCAACTGGAATCTGGATTAGTTTATCCTTAAACACGAACTTCTTAGGGCACGATGATTTAAGTCGCTCTTTACGGACTTCGTTTCGAGAGAAATCAAATTTAACTTGTGCTTGAACTTCAAAAAATTCAAGTCCCAATACACTAAAAGGAAAGGAAGTTGGAAGAGTAGCTACAACAGGAGCATTTTGTTTCAAGTCGTCAGCTCGGACTTCATGTAGGCGGATAAGGTCAGATTCGATAACCTCCCCACTCACACCCTTGCTTTTTGTTTTGCCAAGGGACGGGTAACTATCAAATGGCTCATACGATTTCACTCTTGCATTATAAGCTCCGGTATCAATGTGGCAGAGCTCCGCACGATTTTCAAATCTACAATCTAAAAAATAACGGCCGTTTTCCTCTCGCATATCTGCTGCGTTTGCTACAAGGGAAGGAGAAGAAAAAAGAAAGAACATCAAAATAAACACTAGTTCCATAAGCTCTTATAGTCTGTTCCTCAATGGCTGTCTATGTCACCATAACGCTTGCTTCATTTTGTCCCCCTTTTAACGCTTTATGCGTCATATAAAACTGAAATCGATTTGTCTCCAGTTTTTTGGGAACAGGTCATAAGCTATCTGTAGAAATGCAATTGTGATAGCAAGTAATTTTAAATCAATCTTGCGATTTTTGTCTTCCATTACCTCTAAATTCAGAAAATCCACTCTTAGACATATCAACAAACCTAAAGTTCGCACCAATATTGTCATAAGGATAAGAGTTACATGATAATTGGATTAAACCTATAGAAGTATTTGTAGCTGTCTGGATATTCCACATAATGTAAGGGGCCCCAGCTTTCGTATTAAACTTGCCTACGGTCATACTATTTAAAGTAAGATCAAAAACGCCCTCTTCGCTAGTTCTAGTCATCAGTAAATCTGGAATTTGTTTTATAAAGGAATAATTGCCCCACAAGCATGATCCTGAGATGCGCAGATTGTTATCCGGCGTCGTGTATATTGTCAAATAACCACCCATATAACAGTTTACTTCTGCAACACCTGGAGTTTTCCAAAATCCAGAAAAGCCGCTGTCAACTTCTTCTAAAAAAAATCTGTTGTTGTGATTTATTTTGTCTAATGAACAATCAACCTTACTAGCAAAACTAGAAATTGAAAAAAATGTGGAAATTAAAACTAATAAAAACTTCATTATTCCTCCTAGCCAAAACACTTATTTGGAGTTGGTACATATCACCACCTAATTATAGTAGCAAGTTTTAGTATTGTGAGAAACTAATAGCGGTCAATTGACCAATGTTTAAAATCAAAATACGAACATAAAAGCATTGCAAAACAGGTCAGACACAATGCGAAAGAGCGTAGTTTCGTAGATCAATTCCGTCTAGTGAGTAAGTGTCATTATATTGGAACTCTTGTAAGTAAATAAATTATACTTCGAAAGCTGCGCCGACTCTCTTTTTTGAATGTTTACTTCCGGAAGTAGGGGTGGAGTTAGAGGAGAGGTTAGAAGGTGGGCAAGAGTTGCAACTTAATGAAGACACTCAAGAAGAGGAGTAAGGACAAGAGAATCTTATTTTATAAATAGATTTAGTAAATTTCCTCAAAACGGGGGTTAAGTTTTTCTAACTCTGTTTTTTTGAAAGAGAAATAATAAATTGCGTATTTTTCGAGGAAGGATTGTACTCAAGGTCACCCTGCATTTGATTTAGCAAACTCTTGGAAGAGCTTAATCCAACTCCCGTGCCTTTTTCGAATCCTTTGGTTGTAAAAAATCGCTTAAAAAGATTTTCTTTGGCTTCATCAGAAAGTCCTTCGCCAGAATCCGTAATATATATTTTGATATGCTCGCTTGATTCCTCTGCTTTTATCTCAATCCAACGATTGGGTAAGCTCTCGATGGCATCAATAGAATTTTTTAGCAAATTTACAAGAACTCGAGTTAATTTCATTTTTTGACAATGTACTTTTAAATCAGACTCAATTGAGCGAACTTCAATGGATTTAGTGCTCGTAGCATGGCTGAGAATTAATAAGGCAGAATTCACAAGATCCCTAATATTGTATTCTTGAAATAGTTCATCTTTGCTTTGTGAGAGGTCTCTAAATTTTATAATCAAATCCATTGTGTAATTAAGCTTCTTATCTACTTTTTCATAACTTTTATCTAAATTATCTCTTAACTCTTTCATTGACTGCTGCATGGATATCAATGGGTTGATCACATCATGAATTAGGCTGCGAGTAAGTTCTCCAAGTTCAATAGATTGAGCCGTGGAGGCAATGCGACTCTCAAACTCCAGACGCTGCTGCTCAACATAAGAGCGATTCACGGCAATTGAAATCGCCATTAACAAATCCTTTTCATTTACAGGTTTGATTAGATATCCATAGGGATTAGTTTTGAGTGCAGATTGAAGAGTTTTTTCATCACTATTTGCTGTTACAAATATGATAGGAATAGAAGAGTATTTTCGTAGTTTTTCTGATAATTCTATTCCACTTCCATTGTCTTGAAGTTTGATATCAAGTAGCATTAAATCCGGATTGTGTTTGGTATATGCAATGACAGCCTTACCAGCTGTTGGGCATATTTCAACGACAGTGTGACCATGTGCTGCTAATATTTCCTCCATATTGGCGGCAATTAATAGTTCATCTTCGACAATTAAAATTTTCAGTTTTTTATCCATTATTAAACCTTAGGAATGATGAAAGTTAAGCTTGTTCCACCATCATTTGACCATGAAATTTTCGCATTGATTTGTTGAGACAAAATAGAAATTATTTTTTTACCAACTGAGCCATTTGATTCTTGATTCAGATCAATTCCTTTTCCATTATCATGAAAGATAATAATAAGTTTGTCTGCAGAGTCTTCTATTGTAACTGTAATTTCAGGAGGTAGTTTTGGGTCTTTAAAGGCATGCTTAATTGAGTTAGTGGAGAACTCATTAAACATGAGTCCAAGGCAGATTGCTTTATCAGCAATAAACAGAGAGTTCTGTTTTTCTATAAACGAAAACTTGGGGAAATTTGAATCTTTTTTTGAAAAACTTGCCTCCAGATCTGCAGCTATCAGGCGGAAATACTCATTAAGATTAATCTCTTCATAATTTTTATTCTGATAGAGATTCTCATGGATACGTGCAATGACGCGAAGACGATTTTCAATAGTCGTAAATATCTCTATAATTTCCTTATCTAAGGAATTGAGACGTCTCCTTTCCATTTGCAGAAAGCTCGTAATGAGAGCCAAGTTGTTTTTTACTCGATGATGAATTTCCTCAAGAAAGGCGTTCCTGCGATCAGCCTCCTGTTTTAGACGTTCTCGCATATCAATAACAGTGGCCTGAATAAAAACTCTCTCCGATATCACAATAGGGCTCAATCCAATTTGAATAGGAATTTTGCTGCCGTCTTTAGTTAAGGCAAACAAATCTTGCCCGGCTAGCATAGAGCGGGAAAGAGGATTTTTCATATAATTGCTTCGTAGTTCAACATGGCCATTCCTAAATTTTTCTGGGATTAAGATCTCAACTTTTTTTCCAATGAGTTCGTTGGACTGATAACCAAAAATATTTTGAAGTGCTGCATTGACGATACAAATTAAACCATTTGAATCTGTAACTACGATTGCTGCAGGTGATTCTTCAACGATTTTTTTATAAAGATCAGAAAGTTGTGAGGTTTCAATCATAAAAGTATGCTAAACCAAATGGTATTGATTGCAAATTAATTTTTTTTCCGGATATAAGGTTTTATTAGCCGACTAAGAGCTTAAAGACACGACGGTACATGAGAGTAATGAAAAAGAACATTTTTAGAAATTATTTTTTACTATCAAAAATATTAAATTAAATTAATTTAAATAAATATATTGCACTTATTTTACGCAATCTTTCTTTTTGAATTTACTTTGCTTTCGATAAGTGTCTGCACAAGAAGAGTAAGTGTAATAGGCTTTGCTAAAAAACCATCCATGCCACAAGCTAAGCACTTATCAACATCTTCCTTCATGGTGCTTGCTGTAAGAGCAACAATACGTGGATAATTTGATGAATATCTTTTTTTAATTTGCTTTGTGGCTTCAAAACCATCCATCTCCGGCATGTGACAATCCATTAAAATTAAATCATAGGATTTTTTTTCTAAACATAATAGAGCTTCTTTGCCATTTGCAGCTACATCAGCTTTATAACCAAGTTTATTAAGAAGTCCAACGGCTACGATTTGATTAGTTTTATTGTCTTCTGTAACTAAAATATTTAATGGATATTTGATTGAAAGCTCGTGGTCTATTTTACTAAAAGGATTAGTTGAAGTGGTATCTGTTTGCGGCTGAGCTTCATTAGCTAAAAAATTAAAAGAGAAAGTGGCGCCCTGTCCTTCTTTGCTTTCAACCCAAATATGGCCACCCATTTTCTCAACAAGTCCTTTGCTAATAGCAAGACCTAGTCCAGATCCACCAAATCGTCTTGTAGTGGATGCATCGGCCTGTGAAAATGACTGAAAAAGTTTATTCTTTACTTGATCTGGAATTCCAATTCCTGAATCTTTGACAGAGAATTGAATCTTCCATAGATTTGCTTCATTTTTAGTTGCCTTAGAGGAGATATCAACATGGCCAACCTCAGTAAATTTAATTGCATTTGATACTAGGTTAGTAAGAACTTGACGAAATCTTGTAACATCTCCTTTGATCCATAAAGGTACTGTTGAATCTGCATTATAACTTAAAGTAACACCTTTTTCTGAAGCTCTGATATTAAGAAGTTCGACAATCTCCTTTACTGCATTATGGATTGAGAAGGGCTCATTCTCAAGTTCAACTTTGTTAACTTCAAGTTTTGAGAAATCGAGTACGTCATTGATGAGTTCAAGCAAAGAATTCCCACAATTCTGGATGATTTTAATTCGTTCAACACTTGTAGGTTCTGTGATGGATCCAAGCAGAAGATTTGACATGCCAATAATTCCATTCATGGGAGTTCTGATCTCGTGGCTCATGTTGGCCAAAAATACTGATTTTGTTTGAGTGGCATAGTGAGCAGCATCACGCTCTTGCATTAATAGAATAGCCGCTTTTTCCCTTTCATAGACTTGCTCAAGGTGATGACCAAATTGAGGCATAGTATCTAAAATCAAATCGTTTTTTTGGATAATTTTATCTGAAAAGAATTCTAATACAGCAACAGTGCGCGCTTGCACTAAAACAGGGAATGCAAATGCGGAGTGTAGCTCCAAGTTAGGAAGAAATTTATTTCTAGGAAAATTTTTATCAATAGCTACATCATCGATCCAGACAGAATTCCCTGTTTGCAAAGCACGTCCCGGCAGGCCGACGCCAGTTTTAAAAAGTGTATTTTCTGTGACTTTTTTAAAATCTTTAAACCGCAAAGCATCTTGCAGATACCAAATGTTGGAGGGAACAAGTAAGTTTGGATCATTTTTATCTAGGAAATATGCATGTCCTACACATAACCCAGTTTCAGCACAAACGGAGTTCAAAGTTTCTTGAATGGCTTCAGATACAGTTTTAGCCTGGTTTGCTACGCTAGCAATCTCTGAGATTAGTTTAACTTTCCTGCGAGAGGTTTCAGCTCGTGTTCTAGATTCAATGAGGTCGAGTTCATTTTTATGAGCTACAATGAGAGTTGCAAGAACATCAGTACAAGCTTGTAAAAAGGAGACCTCAGATTCATTTCTCTCATGACCATTAGGTAAATAGACAACCATAACGCCAATGACAATCCCGTTGTCAATCAGAGGGACGCTATAATGGCCATAAGGTGCAATTCCATCGTATCTGTTCTCATATCTCTCATCGATGCATTTTGCATGAATAGTTTTTTTAGATTCAAAGGCTTGCCCATAAAGACAATGTTCTTTTTTTATTTTCGAAAATATAGATTCAATCTCGTCGTCTAAGTTTTTAGAAACAAGTAGGTTAAGCTCTCCGTTTTCTTCTAAAAACAAACCTCCTTTGCTCAAAAAAGTTAGACACGGGATACTGATAATTTGATCTAAAGCAGTAGTACGCTTTTCTTTTAGTGGAATGTTTGAGCTCGATGGAATTCGTAACAGATTATTGACAACTTCTTGCTCTTGGAATGCCCGCTCCAAAGATTCTTCGGCATGTTTTCTTTGTGTAATTTCATGACGAATGGAGGTATAGTGAGTTATTTTTTTGTTCTGATCAAGAACTGGAATAATAGTTGTGTCAACCCAGTAGTGAGAGCCATCTTTAGCTCGATTATAGACTTCTCCTTGCCAGATTTTTCCAGCAGAAATTGTTGCCCATAAGTTCTTGAAAAAATCCTTTGGATGGTGGCCTGAATTTAATATTCGATGATCTTGTCCAATGAGTTCTTCTTTTGTGTAGCCAGAAATTTTTGTAAACTTATCATTTACAAAAGTAATTTCCCCTTTTTTATCTGTAGTAGCAACAATGGCAATTTGATCTAGAGCTGATTTATAAAAGCTAATATCTAATTTAGCTTTTTCAAGATTGAGGCTGTGATCTATGCGCTCTTGATCAGTTTGTAGTTCTATTTTTTGCTGCTTTAGGCCTGCTATATAAGCAAATATACCTAAAAATAGGGGAGCGGTATCAATTATATAAAGAAGAAGTTGTTTTTCAGTAATAAAATGCGCAATAAGTGGAAATAAGCATCCAAAGAGTACACCAGTGGTTAAATACCTAATTTTCGTTAAACGAAGAAATGCCCACCAAGTTGCGCCCATCATATATTGGTCGGTGAAAATTAAAGTTAGCTTGAGCTTCGTGACTTTATATAATTGACCGAGTTAGGGGACAGGGCAAAGGTCTAAAATAGGTTGTAATTTCTTAACTTCTTAAAAAGTATATTAAGTTTCAGTCTAGAAATTTATTAAATTTAAATTATTGTAATACGTGTACAACAGGTTTTAATTGAACATGACAGCTTGGGCAAGTAGCTTGTTCTTTGATTTCCCTGAAGTTTTTATTTAGTTGAACATTTAAATCTAAGGTATGCGAACAAAGAGGGCAGTTATTTTGAGCCTGAATGAAGGTTTCATGCTTTAGGATTTCTTCTTCTGATTTAATATTGATTCTAAAAACTTCCATAAAATCTCCTTGAGATAAAGCCTATATAAGATGGTGGACTGCCATTTTTATCGGTTTTAATTGTCTCAACTTGAGAAAACTTCTTTAAACTAGTCTAAAGACTGATTGTCATTAGCTGTAGACTGAGGAGAATAAGATGTAAGGAGCTAAAGTGAGTGAGTTTATGGATAACATTCGTATTCTAGTTGCTGATGATTTTCCATCGATTCGCTCCCTACTTAAAAGCTCTTGCAAAAGCCTAGGTTTTGAAAACGTAGATGAAGCAGCTAGTGGTCAACAAACGGTCTCTGCAATTTCTAAAGCACAAACAAAAGGCAAGCCATATACTCTTATTTTTTTAGATTGGAATATGCCTGATATCACAGGTTATGATGTGTTAAAAATGATCAGAGCAGATCCTATTTTAAAAGATACGAAAGTCATTATGGTGACAGCAGAAAAAAGTAGTGAACAAGTTATTGCTTCAGCAAAGGCTGGGGTGAATGGCTATATCATTAAACCTTTTAATGCCAATGAAATTAAAAACAAAATAGAAGTTGCATTAAATATACAAATCTAAACTTCTTTAACTAAAGAAACGTTTAATTGCAATTGGCAGAGTGCATTATATGTCTTTTATGTGTGCCAATTTAAGCTAAATTTCGTTAAAAGCAAAGCATGTATACATCTAAGTATTTAACCCAAGTCTTGGGGCTGAAGTATTTTATTCGTCCTGAGTCAAAAGCTGAGCCTAAAGAATGGGTATTTGAGTTAAGTCCACAAGACTTATCAATGGTTAAAATTGGCTTTTTATCTTTGGCTGATCAAGCTGAATCATTATTTTCAAAACAGAACTTCGAGCTCTTTGAAAAAATGCGACAAGCTATGAAGTTAGATAAGTCGACAACCCTTGTTGTTGAAGGGCCACAAACTAAGCGAGAATTATTAAAACTCTTAAAACAGTATCGCTTACCGATTTGGGTTATTTTAGGGACAAGCCCGGATATTAGTTTTCCTGAACATCAAGTAATTAGCTACAAAGACCAGAAGCTTTTACAAACTTTTCACCCGCAATTCTTAAATATAGATGTAGAGCTAAAGAAACTGAGTTGGCAGGATTTAAAATTAGTTATGAGTGAAGTGATGTAATGAAGAGTTTTTTAAGTTTACTATTTCTAACTATCTTATTTTCTGAGTCTGTTTGGGCTGATTGCACATTAAAAATTACAGTTAATGGTACTGTTTCAGTAGCCACAACGGATTATGTACAAAGGGCGATTGAGAAGGCACAAGAAAAAAAGTGTGACTCTATTTTGCTAAATCTAAATTCACCAGGTGGGCATTTACAAAGTACGCGTCTTATTGTTGAGGATATTCTTGCCTCTCCTATCCCATTTTTGTGTTTAGTAACTCCTGCCGGTGGGCACGCCGGAAGTGCCGGTGCTATTATCATACTAGCTTGTCATATTAACGGTGGAGTTCCAGCAACAAGCATTGGTGCGGCTACTCCTATTGTCTCGAGTGGTGAGAATATACCAAGTGATTTAAGACAAAAAATGATTAACGATACTGTAAGTTGGCTTGAAGGAATTGCTAAATTGCGCGGCAGAAACGAGGGTTTTTCAAAAGAGATTGTAACTGCTGCCAAGTCCTTAACAATGGAGAATGCTCATAAGATCAGAGCTGTTGATTTTTATGTAAATTCTGAAGAGGAATTTTTAGAAAAAGCTCAAGGAGCTAAGGCTAAAGTTGGCGAGCAAGAGCTTGAGATTAAAGTTGGGCCTCTTGTGGAATTTATGCCCGATATGCGTCACAGAGTTCTTAAGGTTGTAGCTGATCCTGAAATTGCCTATTTGATGTTTATGGGCAGTCTTGCTCTCATTTATTTTGAAGTTACTCATCCAGGCACAATTGTTCCAGGTGTGTTGGGAGGGATGGGCCTCATTTTATCTTTGGTAGCTTTTCATAAATTAGAAGTAGTCTGGGGAGCTTTTGCCCTAATTATCCTTGGGGTTATTTTACTGGTAGCTGAAATTTTTGTAACCAGCTTTGGAATGCTTGGCCTAGGAGGTCTTGTTAGTTTTATCATTGGCAGTACTTTATTATTTGATACGGAGAGTACAGGTTATGAGCTGCCATTGATGATGATTTTTGCAGTTGCTTTGATGCTCTCAGGTTTTATGTTGTTATTAGGATGGTTTGCTCTTAAAACAATGAAGCTCAAAAAACAAAGTGGCATGGATGTGTATATAGATGCACAAGCAAAGGTTGTAAGCATTAAGGATGAGTCAGGTTTCTCAGGGCAAGTGGAAGTGCGAGGTGAGACTTGGAATTTTGTCTCAACAAAAGTTCTTAAAATTGGTGATACTGTCAGAGTTCAAGCTGTTAAGGGTTTAACTTTATCTGTTAACAAAGAGGAGTAAATTATGGAAATTAGTGTAATGATAACCTTAGGGTTAATTGCAATTGCAATTTTAAGTTCAACAATTAAAATTCTTCCAGAGTGGGACAGAGGGGTTGTTCTTAGATTTGGTAGATCCGTTGGGATTCGAGGCCCAGGCCTCATCATTTTAATCCCTTTTGTAGAAAGATTAATTAAAGTAGACACTAGAACAATCACTTTAGATGTTCCTCCTCAAGACGTTATTTGTAAAGATAATGTGAGTATGAAAGTCAGTGCTGTAGTCTATTTTAAAGTCACTCATCCTGAAAATGCCATAACGCAAGTAGAGGATTACTATTTTGCTACCAGTCAGCTTGCGCAAACGACTTTGCGATCTGTGATGGGACAGTATTTATTAGATGAAATTTTGCAGAACCGAGATAAGGTAAATCATACTCTACAAGGGATACTTGATCGTCAGACTGAGCCTTGGGGTATTAAAATCTCCATGGTAGAAGTAAAGCATATTGATATACCCAAAGAGATGCAAAGAGCCATGGCACAAGAAGCAGAAGCGGAGCGTGAAAGAAGAGCTAAAGTTATTAGTGCAGAGGGTGAACTACAGCGGTCACAAAAACTAGCAGATGCCTCAAGTGTTTTAGCAACTTCTCCATCAGCTTTGCAGTTGGCCTATATGCAAGCTTTAAGGGAGATAGCTGGTGGAGGAAAGTCAAATACTATTGTATTTCCTCTGCCAATGGATTTTATTAAACCATTTTTTAACCATATCGAAGAAAAAAAATAAGAGTTCATGTTGCTGGCTATTTAAAAACATGTCTTAATAAAGTGTCAGCTTAAATTAGAGACTCATTTTAATTTTATTAGAGATCACTTTTAAGCAAAATAACTAAAGGCTCAAGGATGAGACGATTAGGAATTTTATTTTTTCTGTTTTCATTACATGCTCATGCAGCTCAGGTTGTTAAAGTAAGAATTAAACAAAATTTAAATACGATCCATCTTAATGCTGAAAAGTGGCAAATAGGCACTCAAATTTTTAGTGGTCCTTTAAATATTATTTATAAAGAACCATTTAATTGGCAGCTTCAAATTGAAGGCAAAAACTTTATTATAAATAAATCCGAGTTAAATTTGCGTGGAGAGAGAATTTATTTAGATTCAGTTTTATTGCCAGAACATTTATATTTGAAGGCCTCAAAACAATATTTTGACCTTATTGGAAGTTTAGATCTTGAAAGTTATATTGCTGGGGTCTTAAGTGCTGAAATGCCATCGAGCTGGCCAATTGAGGCCCTTAAGGCACAAGCGGTTGCGGCTCGCTCTTATACATTAGCAACTCTTAAAAGTCCTAAACAACAAAGTCATGATCTTGAAGCTTCGGTTATGGATCAGGTTTTTAATTATAAAGGAAACTTTAAGGAAAAATTAAATAATTCACATCCTATTTGGAGGGCTGTGCAACAAACTAAAGGACAGGTTATTTTAGAAAACGGGAGAGTAAAAAAAGCCTACTACCATGCAGATTGCGGTGGCTCTACTTTAACAGCCAGATCAGCCTGGGGAGATAAAAGTGAACCACTCGTGGTTCAAGATCCTTACTGTGCATCTCATGGCGAAAGATGGGTTTTTCGTGTGCAAAAGGACAGGCTTTTAGAAAAAATGAAGTTGCAAGGTATAGGCTCTCGACAAGTGGCTCTGTTAGATTTTAAGCCTCAAGATGGTGGGCGATTGATGAATCTAGAATTAAAGTGGCAAGAGGGGGATTTAAGAAAAAAACAACTCATCAAAGGCGAGGAACTAAGAAGTTTGATTGGTTATCAGAGTTTGAAGAGCACAAATTTTAAGGTGACTGATTATGCGGGCACTATTGAGTTTAAGGGGCAGGGGTTTGGTCATGGAGTGGGGCTATGTCAAAATGGCAGTCGGAGTTGGGCTTTGCAAGGATGGGATTATCGTCGCATTTTGAGACATTATTATCCAATGAGTGTGCTCAAATACGGTATAAATTAAAATCAGGGCTTAGAAGCTTGCGAAAACTCGCATAGCAAAAAACGCCACTGCTATTAAAATCACAAAATTATAAATAACTGAGTTCATTTTCGACCTTTGTCTTGTAGTTATATTGCTTTTCGGCTTTTTAAAAAAATACTAAAGCTCTAAGTTGTTGATATTATTTAAGGCCCTTTGGCATGGATTATCGGTGACGAAAATTGTTGGTCGGTGTTAGTTTTAGACAGTTTAGGACTGTTTCAAAACAAGACAAAAATAGCCTCAAATTAAGTAAAAACAGACACTTACTGTCTGTCAGCTCTTTCGGCACATACTTGGCATAAGAATCAAGTTGAGGAAAGAACTTAACTTTTGAGGTCGTTATGAAAAAGCTGACTCTCACATTCATATTAGGATTGCTGGTCATCACACTTGGCCAGGGTTGCTCTAGTGATAACTCAGAGATAGCAACTCCGCCACCGGCTGATCCTGCACTTTTACCTGTAGCACCGGGAGGTACTCCTGTAGATTTAAACAGATATACAAAGTGTACGGATATGAAAGGTGACACTGTAAGTATTGATATTACTTCAGTAGCAGTATTTGAAACTTATGCGATTTCTCATGCTGTTAATGATCCAAAAGACATTAAGGCACAGATCGATTTTCAAGATATTGGTGGTG
>CAYMKD010000032.1:0-13171 GCA_964390435.1 uncultured Pseudobdellovibrionaceae bacterium
AGGAGATGTACCACTACGCCGAGGCGTTGAAGAGCAATGGTAAGTACGTGGAGGCAGCTGTTCCATAACAATGGGTTTTCCAATAAATCCATCCATCCCACTTTTGTAGCAGAGATCTCTATCTTTTTCCGTAACTCCTGCAGTGAGTGCAATGATTTTAGGGCGCTTAGAATCTGTATACTTTTCAATAATTTGTCTTGTCGCCTCAAATCCATCCATCTCTGGCATGTGACAGTCCATAAAAATTAGATCATAATTTTTTTGTTTAAGACACTCTAAAACTTCAATTCCATTTCCGGCAACGTCGGCCTGATAATTAAGTTTATTCAACAGACCTACAACTACCAGTTGGTTAGTACGATTATCTTCAGCCACAAGAATATTGAGAGAATGTTTTTTCCCCATTTCTAAATCAAAATTTGAAAATGGATTTGTCCCATGATTTACCTCGTAAGACTTACCTTCTTTAACTTTTACCGTGAAAATAAAATTTGAACCCTTGCCAATCTCACTTTCAACCCAAATTCGTCCACCCATTTTCTCACATAAGCCTTTACATATTGCTAAACCAAGCCCCGTGCCGCCAAACTTTCTTGTCGTTGATGCATCAACTTGAGAAAATGACAAAAACAACTTATCTATTAAATCATCTGATATTCCAATCCCAGTATCTCTTACTGAAAATTGAATCTCTAAATTTTCTCCTTCTATATTTTTAGCACTTGAGTGAATTTCAACATAACCTTGTTTAGTAAATTTTAGAGCATTGGCTACCAAGTTAGTTAAGATCTGTCTCAATCTAGCCGCATCACCGATAACCCATTTAGGCATGTCATCTGCATGAACATAATTTAGCGTTAAACCCTTTTCTTGAGCTTGTAATTTAAAAAGCTCAAGGACTTCTTTAACCGTCGAATGCAAGTTAAAAGAGTGCGTTTCTAGCTCTACTTTTTGAGCTTCAAGTTTAGAGAAATCAAGCACTTCATTAACTAGATTAAGCAGAGTATCTCCACAATTTTGAATGATTTTTAATCTTTCTAAACTAGTTTTATTTTTTGTTGAATCTAATAGTAGGTTAGTCATTCCTATAATACCATTCATAGGAGTACGAATCTCATGACTCATATTAGCTAAGAATTGTGATTTTACTTTTGTGGCCTCTAAAGCAATTCTTCTTTCTTCAAGAGCAATGAGTTCTGCTTGTTTTAACTCGGTAACATCCTGTACAAATGCAAATAAACCTTTAACCACTCCATCCTTTTTATCTGGAAGGTAGGATACGATCATATTACGCACTTTTCCAGTTGCTCTATCTACAACCTCTCTCTCAAAGATTTCTGAATTTCCCAATAAAGCTCTACTCATTTGAGCTTTATTTACTTGATAGGTTTCATGATCTATTAACTCTGAAAGGTTTTTATTAATAATTTTTTCTTTTGGTAAACCAAACCATTTTAAAAAGGCTTCATTTCCAAAAAGCAAGTTTAAGTCTTTATCCCACTGACTAATAATTATTGGTACGCTATTAGCCACACTTTCTAGTCTATGGTGAATGAGCTCTAAAGCTTCTTTAGCCTTACTTATTTCATCAATATCTATATGGACTCCAGTTACTCGAATAGGTTTGCCACTTTTGTCACGTTCACTAATTTTCCCTCTAGATAAAACCCACTTCCACTCACCTGCTCTTGTCTTATAACGAGTTTTCACTTCATGAAACTCAGCTTCACCAGATAAGTGTTTTTTTAATGAATCCTTAATACTTTGTATGTCATCTGGATGAGCAACTGTTTTTAAGTCATCATACGATTTAAAAGTAAAATTTTGCGGCCATTCATAAATTTCGGCTATTCTTGGACTTACAAACATCTCGGAATTAGTAATATCCCAATCCCAAATTCCATCATTAGAACCTTCAAGAGCAAATTGAAGGCGTCTTTCACCATCTTTAAATTTTTCTCTAGACTCTCGAAGTTCCGTTGTAAGTTCATTGGCAATTTCTAGCGAACGTTCATTTATTATTTGAAGATTAATCATTAAGTTTGCTAGAAATAAGCTAGCTAAAGCTCCACATAATCCTACCCATGCTATGATTGTATTGTGAGACGTAATAAAATTAGGTGTTTTTCTCCATTTTAAACTATATGTCCTTTGCCCTAAATTAAGTTTAGTTGTTTTGTCAAAACTACTAGACTCTCTATCTTTTGAAAATGAATTAAAAATCAGCTTGTTGTTATCGAAAGTATCTCCATCATATATTCTTAATTCTATCTGCTCACTATGAGAGGCTAGAATTTGTCCGAAAAATTTGCTGCAAATAAATGGTCCATAAACCCAGCCAAGGTGTGCTTTGCGTCGCTCTTTAATCGTGGATGTTGGCATATTATTTTTATAAATTGGCAGGTAATATAAAAATCCCGGGGTCTTTTTTTCATCTTGCACTAAAACAATGTTTTCTGTAACTGCGGCTTTGCCTGTGTCTCTTGCTAGCTCTGCTGCAACCCTTCTATTTGATTCCGATCCAATATCAAGTCCAAGAGCTTGATAGTTTTCAGATAATGGCTCTATATATTTAATGATATAACGCAAATCATTTTTGCTTGATGTTTGCATACTTTTACCTGGAATTTCAGTAATCGAAAAATTATCTAAACCCTGTGACTTAAGATTTTTTATAAATTTATTTAATCCATTTGGCTGTACTGACCAAATAACACCAAGACCATTAATCCCAGGATATTGTTCCATAATATTTAAAATATTCACATAGGATTTCCACTCATCATACTCTACTGCTTTAGAAGCTGCATATAATCCGACTCCACCTTTTAAGGCAACTTCATAAGATTCCATATTTCTAGTAATATTTTTCTGTAGCTCATTAACCATTGTATTAAATCGATTTTCATCGTTTTGTCTTTCAGCTCGCTCGAATGAATAGAAAAGAGCTCCAGATAAAGTCCAACAAACCATCAATACTAATATTGTAAGTCTTGATATATTAGCTTTTTTAAAACTTGAAAGCATGAGGGCTGTAAAAGCAATTGAGGCCAAGAAAAGTTGCAAATGCACAAGTCTCTCATTAAAATTTCCACCAGAAAATGGCCCATGATTTAATACAGTGGCAATAATACTTGCTGTACAAATTAAAAAAGAAACTAGTAAAACACCTGGTTCACCTAAAGTAAGTACTGCATATAATAAAACAGGAAATATGAGAAATAAAAATGGATTACCTATGGGTACAAAAAAAACAAAAAATAAACTTATAAAAAGAGTTAAGATTACTCCTAAGAGATGCAACCAGTTTTTGTTAACACGAAATTCTTTTAATTTAAAAAGAATTGGAGCCATCACAAGTGCTCCTAAAATATCTCCAATCCACCAGGTTGAAAATACCTGACCAATGGCTGCTTCATTGATTATGCCTTCAAAATAAAGTGTCTTAACCCCAATAAATGCACTTATGACAGTGGCAAAAATAGAAGCAATGGATATGGCCACAACCTCTGTATAATATGAAAGCTGTTTTTTAAAGCTAAGTATTTTTTGAAATATTATGATACCCACAATAGCTTCAAGGGTATTACCAACGGCTATGGCCAAAGAAGCTGCTACTCCCGTATTAGCTAAAAAATTGGCTGCAAATGCACCAATCATTATTCCAAGCCAGGCACGTTTACCAAAATAGTAAGCTAAGGCCAAAGCCACACCTGTTGCAGGCCAAACAGGAGAAGCATTATTATTTAGAGTGGCCAGTTTAAGCCCTAATTTAGCAACTACAAGATAAGTGCCAGCTAAAAATAAAACTAAGCAAACATCTTTTATGCTTTGTTTTGAAAAAAAGTGAGACCTCACTAATGTAAAAAATTTTGAAAACAAAGTCTCACTTTTCAAAAGAAATCCTCCAAAAAAACAATTCGGTATTTTTATTAACTCACTCAATGTTGGGCTTATGTCCAGCTAAGACCAATGTCCAAATCAAATTCGAAAGACACTTTAATTTAAAAAAAATCTTTGAGTTACATTAGAATAAATTATCTTCAATTTTAATTTTTTTAAAAAAGTAACCGATTATGTTTATGAAGTACATCAACCGGAGGAATTTCATGCGAAAAATCACCATAGGCTCACTATTAACTCTACTTGGCGCTTCTGTTTGGATAGGCTGTAGTAGCTCAAGTACAGATGTTGCCGCTACAAGTACAAGCTGCACTCTTACTGATAACACCACTGCCACTAGTACAGTGAGTACAAATGGTTGCACACTTGTTACAAGAGATACAACTTCTTGCCAAGCAAGTAGAGAGGCTCAAGGCCTAAGTGGTTTTTGGTTAAAATTTTCTTGTCGTGTTACTTTAACAAAATCTGGCGATACAGTTACAATTGTAACAGATGGTCAACCCGATCATAAATCACCTTATTTTGCGACAACAAATGCTTGTTATGAAGCAGGCTTTCCGACTGGTAGATCGGCTAATCCCAACACTCTTGGCTCACAAAATATTTCGTTAACTGTGGACTACACTCCATCAGCTCCATCTACTACTGCTGGAACTGCCATGAGCATGGGTGTTATAGGTATTGCACTTAATGGTGTTGCGATATTTAGCAATGCTGCAGCTCCGGGAGACGATATATATGCTGAGGTTGCTACTTTCGATAAATGTGAAGGCCACCCTGCTGGAACTATGTACCATTATCATACAGAGCCAACAACAGCCACGAACTCTGATAATAACTTTATTGGTGTTATGACTGACGGTTATCCAATATATGGTAGATATGATGCAAATAGCACTAACCCTACTCTAGATCAAGCTACTGGCGGCACTTCTGTTGGTGGCGGCCACCTTGGTACGACTGTTGATAGTCCATCTACTTCTGTTTACCATTATCATGTGAACTATCAATCTTCAGGAAGCAGCAATGCTTATTTTATAACTTCTGGTTATTTAATGGCAGCAGCTGGTACTTGCACAGGATGCAATTAAGACGGTTTTTTTTATTTTTGATTATTACTAGCAGCATTACAATCACTGCTGCTATATGGTCGCTCAATGTTCAAGTTGCTGAGTGGAATTCGCCAGACCTAAGGAGGATTCCCCTGGGCTATGAATATAAATCTAAACCTTTAACAGGTCTTGTCTACGAATTCTACCCAGGAAAAAAGTTAGCAAAACTAGGTTTTCTCTACAAAGGCAAAAGACAAGGGCCTGAAATTTATTGGTATAACAATGGACAGAGATGGGTCGAGCGTCACTATCAAGCAGGTCTTGATGAGGGCATTCATAAAGTTTGGTATGCTGACGGGAAAGTAAAGTCATTAAAACATTTTATCAAAGGAGTTCCTCACGGGGAGTTTTATGAGTGGCATGATAATGGCAATATTGCTCAATTTATTGAGTATGATCATGGTAAAGAGATAGTTGCTAAATCATGGACAGGTGGAGGCAAACCATTTTATAATTATGTTTGGAGAGATGGAACTCGAATTGGCTTAGAAGGAGACACCTATTGTTCACCAAAAAGATTAAACAATTAATATTCGCTCTGCTAACTTTGCAATTAATTGCCTGCACATCAAATAAGCAAGATCCTTTTGAACAAGCCGTGTTTGAGGCAAAACTGAGTAAAAAAACAGAAGTTAATAAGGTTAAAAATACGGTTCCTTTTTATTCTGTGAATACTCTTGATCCAAACTGGGAAGAATCTGGTAGCACACCCATTGTTAAAATCCCGGAGATGAAACTCACTGACCAAAATGGCAAAGTACAAACTCAAGATCTTTTTAATGATAAAATAAGTGTAGTGGCTTTCTTTTTTACTTCTTGTGCTGGCTTTTGTCCTACACTTCTAAAAAATCTTCAATTAGTTGAAACACGCCTTAAATCATTTAAAAATATTCAGTACATAGGCATATCTGTTGATCCAGAGACTGATCAACCAAAAGAACTTAAAGCTTATATAAAACATATGAAATTTAATGAAAAAACCTGGACTCTTCTCACGGGAGATCGTGATTTCATTTATAAAATGGCGAGAGAGGATTTTGCCAGCGAAGCTTTTAGATTAGTAAAATCAAAAGGGCAGGTGGCCCATTCTGAGCATTTTTATTTCTTTGATCCAAAGCATCGTTTGAGAGGAGTCCTTAAAGGCACACGCCTTGATGTTCCTGAGAAGAGCTTTCAACTAGTCTCAGCTCTTGAAAAAGAGCTTGAAGCTAATCCAACAGAAGCTCTTGTTAGTTCTAATTAATAGAAAATCATCTATCTGATGGCTTCACCTAGACCATATTTTGCATTGGCATTTTGATAAATGGCATTGGCCTCTGGCAACCATGCTCTTAGTTGACTCTGCCTTCTCTCACCAGAAGGGTGAGTTGACATAAATTCAGGAGGCGCCTTACCTCCGCTTGCAGCCCCCATTCTCTCCCAAAGCTTAATAGACTCACTTGGCTCGTAGCCTGCTTTAGCCATGTATACTTGTCCAAATGTATCAGCTTCACTCTCATCATCTCTTGAATATTTTAAATTAAAAAAGGTCAATGCGATCCCGGCAGCAGCACCGCTTAATGCTGTTATCTTTTTACAATTCTCTGTCTTACATAAAAGCTCACCACCAATGATAGTAGCACCACCAATGAGGGCTCCAGTTATATTCTGCTCAATGGCTCGAGCATAGGCCTTTTTACCATGCCTCCTTGTTGCATGTGCAACCTCATGTCCCATAACGGCAGCCAAGGCCGCCTCCGTTTTTAACACAGGCATAATTCCAGTATAAACAGCCATCTTGCCACCAGGCATACACCAAGCATTAAGTTCTGGGCTTTCTATTAAAACAACTTCCCATTGAAAATTCTCACCAGATGCTTGAGCAATTCTTTGAGCTACACGATTCACCATCTGTGTCCACTCATGATTGCGACTGATTTTAGATTTTGCTTTTACTTCTGCATAGGCTTTTGCAGCCTCCGCATTAATTTGCTCGTCTGTGACTTCCCCCCCACCCAAACTCGAACAAGCTAAATTAAACGAGAAACTTGCAAATATAAGGCTCATTATTAAAAAAGTTTTCATATTTAATATCCTTATGTTTTAAAAATTGAAGTTTACTAATTGTCTTATAAAACTGCCAAATCTTAGGATTTAAGTCCAGCCTTAAGTCAGTTGACATAAAAAAAGTTTAAGAGACAATTATATTATGCAAACACTTGATGAAACCAATCCAGATATCAGAAAAGAACTCTACCCAATTGGGGATACCATTTTTAAAAAAGGGGATTTGGGCCAATGCTTTTATATTGTTGAAAAAGGCAAAGTCTCTATCTTTGATCTTACTCAAGATGGCAAAAAAGTTCCAATTGCTACAATTGGTGAAGGTGAGGCTTTCGGTGAATTTGCACTCCTTGATAAAAAACCAAGATCTGCAACTGCTCAAGCTGCAAGTGACGTAGTACTTATTAAAGTTTCAGATAAAGGATACGAGCAAATGCTTACAGAGTTGCCCGGCTGGGCAACCTCTATGATGCTCTCTTTTATTGAACGCCTAAGAAATATGAATACTCAGTTAACCGAAAAACATCAGTTTATACATACAATTAAATAGATCAAAATTTTATTACTGTAACATTCCAATTTGCAGGAGGAGTCAAGCCTGCTCCGCCTGTGTTTTGTATGGCTATAGTAATTTGATTGGCAGCACTTATATAACAAGAAAATATCATCGCATAAGCAGGCGCAGTTTGTGGATGGCACATAATTGCTACATTGTCCCCAACATTGTATCCAGTAAGAGCACCTGTACAACTTCCTGTTCCAGATGCAGAAATAGTTCCTGGTGTACAACTTACACCACTCACCAGAATGCTCTTAACTGTCGTTATCGGCGCTCCCCCAATGCCAATTTTTACAGTTCCATTAACATCTAGTTTTGCTGCTGGGGCTGCTGTGCCAATACCTACACTTCCAGTACTATTAACTCTAAAAGCCTCGGTTCCATTTGATGAAATAGCAAGCTCATCAGTTGCAGGAGAAAATATTCCCGTATCTGGATCTGATCCTACTATCAAACCAGGAGCTGCAGCCATCCCAGCGTAACTTACATGCAGGGGGCCGCTCATAGTTCCACCACTCATAGACATATAAGAGGCAAGTTGCGTATCTACGTAGTTCTTATTGGCAACATCATAAGTAGCTACAGGGTTAGCTATGTTGACAATTTTATTTGATGTCCCCATATCTATATTAGCACTCATACTTAATACACCAGTAACGCCCAAAGCTCCTGTAATATTTAAAGCACCCGTGATTGTATCACCCGCTTTATTTACAGGCACAAAGCCTAATGCTGGCTCCTTGCTACTAAAATTATTATAATCTGTATTTGAAATAAGGCCTGCTGTCACACTAGCCGTACCTGCCATTGGTATATTTAAAGTATGATTGGATGCTGTTGAGCTCCATGCTGGAGTCAATCCTGAAGTCCCTACGCTTAAGGTTTGAGATGTTCCTGTTAACCCATTTAAAGAAGTAATTCCACTCCCACCACCACCACCACCACCAGGAGCCGTCCAACTTAAAATTCCCGCACCATCTGTTGTTAATACATATCCTGAGGTTCCCGCATCTGATGGCAAAGTCATGACGTAGTTAGTACCTACAGTAGTTGGCGCTTTAATGCCTATATAATTACTCGCACTGTCGCCAAATCTAAATTCATTCTGACTAGACATTTTTATAGGACCAGAAATACTTGAATTTCCAGCTGCAGGTACAAAATCAGAAACAGTTTTACCTTGAAGACTCTCTGCTACATTGGCCATTGGAACAGCCGCCATATCATAGTCAGGCGATAATACAACGCTGTTTACTGTTACACGAAGCTTTCTACTTTCATAAGCACTTGGCGTATAGCCAGAAGTACAATTAGATGTAGCTGCTGCTCTAACTTGAGTATCATTTTGAAATATGTTTCTCCATAAAAGCCCACCATCAGTTGCTGCTGAAGCTCTTGTCCCCGTACCCACATTTACACTAAATTCTCCATCACTTGATAAAGTCACACTGCTATGACTTTCTTGATAAAGAAGACAAGTTCCTGTTGGATCATAAATTTGAAAAGTAATACTCACTGGACCACTCATGGCAGCTCCAGTAGTGTCGTTTAAAAGAACACCAGTAAAATTAAAGTTCTTTGATAAATCAATAGTTAAACCTTGTTCTGCAAAAAGCAGAGAACAAAATAAAATTGCTACTATCTTTAAATATCTGTATTTCATAACAACTCCTAATGAGCCTTTAATTTAATTCCGCTACCAGTTAACTCTTGAACATGATAAGTACTGCCAACCCGTCCATATAATTTCATACCGGAGCCCACTGAAACTCCACTACCAACAAAGATACGAGCACCAGAGTTATTTGAACTTGGACTAGTTGAAGTGACACAACTTGCCGGCAAAGAGAGTTGTTGAAATAAATTTTGACTCTCCCCAGGAAAATTAGCTGTGATAGTTACCGTCTCAACACTTTTCGTTAAACTAATGTTTTCCGTACTGCCTAAAAAATAAAGCTGGCCCAAATCGGATTGCGAGAAATAGGTGCTCATTTGAGGACATGGGTTATTCTCTCCAGATTTTTGTAAATATAAATAGAGGTCTATCTTACGACCAGAACCTCTAGGAACCTCTAATTCTAAATTGGCTCCTGCTTCGACAAAACCTGCAAATAGACTCAACCCAGGACTACACTCTTTTTTCTTAGGTGCTTCTATATCAGCAGCACTTATATTCACACCAAAGCAGGCCTTACGAGTACTAGGTATTACAGATAAACTCCCAATTTTTGATTGAGGCGCTTGAATGCTAATAACAGATCTCTCATCATCCTCTGCTTGCGGCCGATTGCATGATGAAATCAGAAACCCTAAACATAGCAATGAAATGAACTTAAAACACAAACGCACAAGACTCCTTTAAGTTACGGCTACTTACATATTCGGCACTTAAAGTAGGTGACTAAAAGAAATTCTCAATATGAAACAAAAATATTTATCTAAAATGATCGAATTGAGATTATTAAAACTTTTGCTTCCCGCCGCGCCACGCCAAGGATATAGGCTCATAATAATGTATAAAAATGCAAATTTTGTATTATTTTTACTGCATAAATTTACAAAATTCTTCTCTCTCCTATTTAGATTGTTAGCTTTCCGTTAGATATTCCGTCTGATTCAACTAACTAACTATTTTATTCGGGGGGAAAAAATATGTTGGATTTTGGCGTTCTAAGTACATCTGTTAACAATCCAACAGTTTTGTCTGTTATATATGCATTTCTGCTCTCATTTACGCTTGGGACTCTGATTGCCGTGCTTTATATTAAGTCGTTTCAAGGTCTATCATATTCTAGAAATTTTCTTCACTGTTTAATTCTCTGCCCAATTTTAACAGCCATCACAATTCAAGCCATTGGAGATAATATTGCTCGTGGCATTGGCATGATTGGTGCCATCTCTATTTTACGCTTTAGAACTAATGTGAAAGACCCAAGAGACATGTTTTTTATTTTTGCTGCTCTAGCCATAGGTCTCTCTTGCGGAGTTCATGCATATGCAATTGCAAGTATTGGCGCACTTTGCTTTGGATTAGCCGTAATTGTGCTAGCCTACACTCCCTTTGCTCATGGTCCTCACTTTGATGGTTTACTACGTCTTAATATTCCAAACGAAAAAACCTCGCAACAAGAATTAGAAAATGTATTAACTCAAAATTGCAAAAATTTTGCCCTTCTTTCAATACGGGAAATGAGCCAGGGCGACGTTCTAGATTATTCTTATCAAGTTAAATTCAAAAATGAAAAAAATAACCATAGTTTAATGAAAGATATAAAAAACGTTCCAGGATCTAAATCAGTAAATTTAATGATGCAAGAATCTATTGTTGAGGTTTAAGTTTTTGTGAAAATAATTAATTCTATTATTAACACCATTAAACAAGATATTCTAGGTAACGATAATAAGTACCTCGCCATTACCTGGCTATTATGTGTGATTGGCATTTTAGTAACTGGCATCTATATTAATTCTTCGAATTTAAGTTTTTTAGGTCTTGCCGAAGCTAGAGAGATACAAATTAATTTTGAATATCCTGTAGAGATAAAAAAAATCCATGTCATACCGGGGCAAAATGTAGAAAAAAATGAACTCTTACTTGAACTAAACCAGACTCAACTTGATAGTGAAATTAGATCTTTAAACTCCCAACTTCAATTAAAAAAATCTGAATTAAACGTGCGCAATAATATTAGCAGCTTGGTCGGCAACACTAAAAATGTTGATCAATCTGATGATCCATTAATGGTTGAATTAAATGATTTACAAAGTGAATTGACAAGGCTAGAAGCGCAAAAAAATAATTTATATATATTTTCTGAAGCCAGTGGCGTAGTTGGCAGTATTAACTTTAAAAAGGGAGAAAAGGTTCCCGCATTCTCTCCTGTATTAACAATCTCAACTCAAAGCCCCACCTTTGTTCAAGGATTTATTCATGAACGCCTACATACACAATTAAGCATAGGCCAGGTCGTTACTGTTTCATCTATTGCTAACTCGCAATTACAATATGAAGGCACCATCGCAAGCCTTGGCTCAAGAATCACTCAAATTCCTTTACAACTTAATCGCACTCCACAAACTCCCGTTTGGGGCAAAGAAGTCATTGTAAATCTTCCCGATGGCAACCAACTATTGTTAAGTGAAAAAGTAGAAATTACGCCTAAAAAAAGTTGGCTGAATTTAAATACAGCAATTGCAGCTCAAGAAAATAAATCTCCACAAAATTACTTAAGAAATGAATTAATAAAAGAAATTGCAATACCCAGAATCACCTCGCAAAAAACATCATTTGAACCATCTGGCCTTGTGTACTTAGATGACATAAAAAAATATTTAGTTATTTCAGATGATACAGATGAAAAAAAGAACCCATACTTGTTTTTACTAGACGAGGATGGAACTCTAGAAGATCAAACTTTGCTCGTTCAAGATTTGCATAAAATTGATGATTTAGAATCAATAAGTTTTAATAACAGTGAAATCTATTTGCTAACATCACTGAGCCTAAATAAAAAATCTAAATACAAGCAAGAGAGAAATTTGCTCGTGAAGTTAAAAAAAGATAAATTAAGTTTTAACAATATAGCTCAAATAGAATTAACCCCCCTATTATTAGAAGCTATAAAAAATAACGGCAATAAAGAACTTGCATTAATGCATGACAATTTAAAAGAGAATATGGATGTTGAATCACATTTTATATTAGATGAAAATTTATACATAGGATTAAAAGAGCCCAAAACTGACAAAGACGAAGCTATAGTTTTAAAAATAAAAAACTTTAAAACTTTATTTGAAAATTCAAAATTATCTGCCGAACAAGTTTCTCTTGCTTATAAATTAAACTTTAATGAGCCAAGTAAAAATCACTTATTAAGTGATTTAAATATTATAAATAATCAGCTCTACGCACTTACAACCTGCAAAAACAAAAGCTGTGGCGCCTTGTGGTTAGTTAACTCTACCAACAGAACCACTCAACTTCTTAAAAGTTATACTAATTTGAGACCCGAAGGGATCGCCTACAACCCAAATGAGAAATCCATTGCTATAGTATTTGACAATGGCGGCAAACATAATAGCTTTTCAAAAATACCAATGCATAGATTAGAAGCCAAATAACAATATGCGATTCGTAAAGGTTTTAATTTTTTTAGCAATTTCTTTTGTAAATATAAAAGCTCAGGCTTTGATTGAACTAGAACAAGTACTGAAATCAAACTTTAGTTACAGTAACTCTGCCACAACAATTAGCAACTATCCCAAATCGAACTCCTATGGAAATCCCTTTAATGATATTAAATTCTCAATTGAGAGAAGCTTTGACCCAGAATTTGCCGAAATTACGGACGAATATTCACTCAAATTTGATGTTAAAGGAATTGCCGAATCTGAAAGTTATACTATTTATGAGGAGGCCTTAAGAAGGAATTATCAATTTGAAAAAAATCAAATCAAAGCACAAAGTTTGCAAACAAAATATCAAATTATAAATCAAACGATTTTTTCTCAAGAAAAATCTTTTTTAGCTGATCAGCTCTCTAAAACTCTAAAG
>CAYMKD010000033.1:0-9779 GCA_964390435.1 uncultured Pseudobdellovibrionaceae bacterium
GGCTACGGCCGTGGTATCAGATCCGCCACGCCCTAAAGTAGTAACCTCTTTAGTTTTAGGTGAAACTCCTTGAAAGCCTGCTAGTACAACAATTTGGTTTTTTTTAAGAGACTCTTGAACTCGCGGAGAATTCAGATCGATGATAAGAGCATTGGCATGAGAATCATTTGTCAGAATTCCTGCTTGGCTACCAGTGTAACTAATGGCTGAGCATCCTAAGTCGTTGAGAGCTAGACTCATCAGCGCCATGCTAATGCGCTCACCTGTGCTTAAGAGCATGTCCATTTCTCTGCGGTGGGGGTGGTTGCTAACTTGGTCAGCTAGTTCGATAAGTGAGTTGGTTGTTTTTCCCATAGCGCTGACAATAACAATAAGCTGATCACCATTTTTGGATTGTGTACAAAGTTGTTTGGCGATGTTTTTTATTTTTGTGGTATCCGCTAGAGTGGATCCGCCAAATTTTTTGACGATCAAGGCCACTGTTACTCCATGGCAATTTTGCGATTTTGCAATTCAAAATACTTTAACACAGCTGAAACAGAACCGCGAGGCACACGGATTGTGTGTGTCTCGACATAGCGTGGAATATAGCCGCGGATAAGTTCGGCGTTAAGTTCTTTGAGCGCGCGACGTGTCACTCCGAGATGATCTGCAAGTTGCTCTAAATCTGTACCGCCTGGTGCTTTTACCAGCTCGTAGTCTAAGGGGGAAAGGGAACTAATATTATTAAAGCCATAAAGTGCTGGAGCTTTTGAAATAAGCATAGCTGCTAAAATTTTTGGTACATACTCTTCTGTCTCACGAGGTAAAGCCTTTATTTTTGCTAAACGCCAAAAATCTTTTGTTTGATGTTTTTGAGTGAGTCGTCTTAACCCATTTTCACCCATATTGTAGGCGGCAGCGACAAGATACCAAGAGTTAAACTCTTTATACAAATCCTGAATATAGCGAATGGCAGCCATGGTACTTTTTTTAAAATCTCTTCTCTCATCAAGCCAGCTATTACTTTGCAAGCCATAGCGCTCACCAGTGGTTTTGATAAATTGCCAAGGACCTACTGCTGAAGCTGTCGATGTTGCTTGAGCAGAAAAACCACTTTCGATCATCACCATATAAGCTAAGTCTTGTGGCAAGCCATTTGATTTAAGATCATGTTGCATCATTGGCAAAAAACGAAAAGAGCGTTCCAGCCATTCGTTAAACCACTTACTGCCGCGACCTTGAAAGTAACTAATCCACTGACCCACTTTGGGATTATAAGTCACCGGTAAATCAAAAATTAATGAAGGCGTTCGGTGTTTAGAAGAGGCTTTATATTTTGACTCAAGTTTTTTTCTTAGTAAGAGAGCTGAGCTTGGTGCTTTTACCTGAGGCTCTTTAGTTGGTTTAACTGCAGCTGTTGCAGAAAAAGCCATGCAATGAATAAAAAATAGAATCACCAAGAGTTTCATCTTGATTAGTATCTCTTAAGTGAGAGCTTCTGGCTACTCGGCTCTTAGGCTATTTTATAGCTGTGGTTTTGACAGACGAGTCATTATTTTGACAAAGAAACTCAACCTTAGTCGAGAGACTGGGTTAGAGTCATTTAGATTTATCGACTGAATTTAAATATAAGTTAAGGCCAGATTTTTTATTCGACCTCTGTCGAGTCTAGACCACCAGTGGCATAAGGATTGCTGAGTTAGTGATTAAGGGAGGTGCTATGAGTACAAAGGGAATTTACTCGGCACTCAGCGGTGCTTTAGCGCAAAGTTCAAGATTAGATACGATTGCAAATAATATTGCTAACGTAAATACGCCTGCATTTAAAAGAGACCAGCAGGTTTTTAATGAATACTTAACCGCAAATGAAAAACCTCCTTCAGTTATTCAAGTTCCAAGAATTCCAGCTTCGATTGAAAGTTTCTATGATATGCAAGGTGGAGATAAAAGCTTTGTTGATGCCAGTGGAACATTCACAGATTTTGCACAAGGTGGAATAAAGACTTCTGGAAATCCATTTGATTTTGCAATTGAAGGCCAAGGTTTTTTTGAAATAGCTACTCCAAGTGGCACAAAATTATCACGTAATGGATCTTTTACTGTGGATGGTTTAGGACAGTTAGTAAATAAAGAGGGTTACCCTGTTTTAATGTCAGCACCTCCAGGAACAGATTCTTCGCAAAGAGTTTTAAGACTCGAAGCTGGTGCCAGTGTTAATGTTACTGAAAACGGCAGTGTTTATCAAAATAACGAATTGATTGGGCAAATCTCCTTAGTGAATGTTAATAATCCAGATAGTCTACAAAAAGTTGGAAACTCCTTATATTCGTTTAAGCCAAATATGGATCCTGAAATTACACCAGTAAATGGCAGCACAATCAGACAAGGTGCTCTTGAAACTAGCAATGTCAATATCGTGCGTGAAATGACAGACATGATTACAGCTTCACGAGTTTTTGAAAGCACTCAAAAGGCCATTAGTGCTTATGACAGCATGAATGAAAAGTTAGTTAATGTCGTGCCTAAAGTTGGCTAAAGAAAGGTTTTAGATGATTAAAAGTCTTAACACTGCAGCAACAGGTATGCAAGCACAACAAACCAACATGGATGTTATTGCCAACAACTTGGCTAACGTTTCAACAACAGGTTTTAAAAAATCTCGAGCTGAGTTTGAAGACCTCATGTATCACACTGTTAAAGAGCCAGGAGCTGCAACTGGAGAAAACTCTGTTTCTCCAAATGGAGTGCAAACAGGTCTTGGAGTGCGAACAGCATCTGTGCAAAAAGATTTTAACTTTGGCTCAGCAGTTATGACTAAAAATCCACTTGATTTACAAATTGAGGGTGCAGGCTTTTTTCAACTCCAAACTGCTGATGGTCAAATGGCTTATGCAAGAGATGGTTCATTTAAAAAAGATCCCGCGGGACGAATTGTTGATAAAAATGGTAATTTGTTGATGCCACAAATCACCATTCCACCAACCGCAATGGGAATTGAAGTTTCTCCACAAGGTGAAGTTAGAATTATTCAAAATGAAAGCGATACGCCACAAGCTATTGGTCAAATTGAACTAGTCAATTTTGTGAACCCAGCAGGGTTAAAAGCAGTGGGTAAAAATCTTTTTGTACAGAGTGGGGCGAGTGGGCAGGCTGTTGCAGCAAGACCAGGACTGGGTGGAGTTGGCTATCTAGCTCAAGGGCAGCTTGAAGCAAGTAATGTCAACATTGTTGATGAGATGGTTAATATGATTACGGCTCAAAGAGCTTACGAAACAAATTCAAAGGTGATTCAAGCGGCTGATCAAATGTTGCAGTCGACAAATCAATTGAGGTAATTTTAGTGCGAATTATTTTGTTTTTGATATCTCTAATCATTTCACAACTTGCTCTCGCAAGACCCGAAGTGCTTGTGCTTGAGCTGGCCGAAGTAGACGAGAATCAGATAATCACTCTAGGTGAAATCGCAGAGTTTAAAAATTTTACTGATCAAAGCGCACAAGATAAGATTGCAGAGGTTGAAGTTTTGCAAAATTGGCAAGCAGGTCAGTCGGTAAAGTACGAAAATCGTGAACTTTCAAATTTAATTAAAATTGCACTGGACCGCGCTGGATACAAAGATGAAATGCCAAGTTTTAATATCCCTGCTTCTGTAAAAATTGAAAATTCTTTAAGCCCTATTAATAAAAGAGCTGTTGAGAGAAAAATTGTTGAGTACTTAAAACAATCTTGCTCTGCTTGCCAATTTAAAATTGAAGACACTAAAGTTCCAAAGATTAAGGGTATTGATGTTCAAACAGATTGGGAGCTTGATTTTAATAAAATGCAAAATCGCGGCTCATTTAGTTTGCCACTCTATGTTCATCAAGGAGATGGAGATAAACCGTATTGGATCACTGGTAAGATTAGAGTTTTTCGTGATGTTCCGGTTGCTTTAAGACAAATTAACTTTAATGAGCGTCTTCAAGAAAATGATTTTGAAATAAAATTAGTTGAAGTGACTTTTGCAAAAGATGGTGTCCCCTCAGGGCAAGAAGTGATTGGCCATTCTTTACAGCGAGCAGTGAATGCCGGACAAGCTATTTACCGTAGTTTTTTAAAGCGCGAACCAGCGCTCACAAGAGGGCAAATTGCTAGAATAGTTTCTCATAGTGGTAATATAGAAGTAAGTGGTCAAGCTGTTGCTGAAGAGAGTGGATTTGTAGGTGATGTTATTAAGTTAAAAAATATTGATACACAGAAATTAATTTCAGGACAGATCGTTGAAAAAGGCATGGTGAGGTTGCAATGAAGTTAATATGGCAGGTCTGCTTTATAACATCTATTTTAATAGCTATGGCTATGGCAGGTTGTAATAGTAAACCTAAACAACCAGAAAAACCAGTTGAGCCAGAGATCACAAAGTTTTCCGACAACCCTAATTATGGTGCATTAACGCCCAGACAATATAAGCACACCACCCGCCAACAAATCGAAGAAGAATCAGAATTAGGAGCACAAGCCGGATCTCTTTGGGTTATGGATGGTCAAGGAGCTTATTTGTTTTCTCAAAACAAAGCTAGACGTACTGGTGACTTGTTAAATGTTAAGCTTGAGGGGCCTGCGCAAAGACAAGTTGAAACTAAAATTTCTGTGATTAGAAATTTATTAAAACGCATCGAGGAAAAAAGAAAACTTGAAATTGAAAGAAGACTTGCTTCTGAAAATCCAGATAAAACAACAACGACAGCAGATGGTAAGCCAGCAGCTCCGGCGCCTCCTGTTGCGCAGTCAGAATCTCTTAAAAAAGAAGATGAGCCTATTGAGATTCCAACAGTTCCAACTCGCATCGTAGAAAAACTTGCTGATGGAAACTTAAGAATTAAAGGAGCTCAACCGTTTATGATTGGCAAGCGTGAGTATAAAGTGATTGTTGCTGGTATTATTCGACCAGAAGATTTTAACGATGAAGGGGTAAGTGCTAACAAATTGCTAGATGCTCAATACGATGTGGTGAGCATTCGTCGGAGTCAAGCACAGTGAATATAAAAATATCTAAATACATTATTTTATTTCTTAGTTTAGTTCTTTCACTCCCAGCGTGGTGCGTGAGACTTAAAGATATTTCAAACGTACGTGGAGTGCGTGAAAACCAACTCGTTGGTTATGGAGTTGTGGTAGGTCTAAAGGGAACCGGCGACGGCAAAAGTGAGTTCACTAATAAAAGTATGGCAAGGCTTTTGGATAAGCTAGGAATGAAATTAGATGGACAAGACATCGCAAGTAAAAACGTCGCAGCAGTGCTAGTAACTGCAAATCTGCCTGCCTTTGGAAAGGCGGGAAATAATCTAGATGTAACAGTGAACTCTATTGGTGATGCCGCTAGCCTTTCAGGTGGAACACTAATTCAAACTCCTCTACGAGCAGCAAATGAGCAAGTTTATGCTGTTGCTCAGGGGTCTGTATTTGTTGGTGGCGATGGCGATGGCGATGGACATCCAACTGCAGGTCGAATTCCAGGCGGAGCTATTATTGAGCGCGATTTAGCTAGTGATTTTACAACTAGAAAAATGTTTCGTTTAACTCTGCAAAATCCTGATTTTACTACAGCAGCACGAGTTGCTTTGTCTGTAAATAAAGAGCTTGGTGGCATTTATGCCGCAGCTAAAGATGCAGGTACCGTGGATATTATTGTGCCTTATTCTTATGATGGTAAGGCAGTGGAGTTGCTTGCAACTATTGAAGCAATTGAAGTCAATCCAGACACAAAAGCACGCGTTGTGATTAATGAAAAAACTGGCACCGTCATTATGGGTGAGAGAATTAAAATTTCAAAAGTAGCAATTAGTCATGGTTCACTGAGCGTAAAAGTGGGCTCGAGTTCAGATAAAAAAGATAAAGAAGCACAGGGAACTCGTGTGAACATGCTAGACCCAGGAGCCAATGTGGGAGACCTTGTCCAGGCACTCAATCGTCTAGGAGTCTCACCTAAAGACCTGATAACTATACTTCAGTCGATCAAGTCAGCTGGAGCTTTGCACGGGGATTTGGAGATTTTGTGAATTTAGTGTTTCGATTTGAGAAAAAGTTTTCTAAGATAGAAGAGAGGGGATCTCAAAACTGCTTTTTTAATAAAAGCGATTTTCAAATCCGTTTTTGTTCTGCTTCAGACACATGGATGTGTTTGGAGCTCGGGGAGGGTGAGTTAGGGATCGAGAACCATGGAAGGTCACGATTCGAAAGTTTCTCGCAGGAAACAGGAGCAATAGGTCAGCAGCCGCCAAGGAATGGCGTACGGCCGATGCTTAAGAGCCAAGTGCAGGATGCACACGACTCTGACTCAACTCCCCATTTTTTTTTCTTGGCTAGGGCTTATGAGTAATATCAACACCAAGCCTATTCCATTAAGAGCGCCTGCGATGAAGCCCGCTCAAGCAGAGCAAAGGCTAAGAGAAGTTGCTGATCTTTATGAAAAACAATTTTTAAGAGAAATGACAAAGGCCATGCGATCAACTGTTCATGAAAGTGAACTAACTAAAGCTGATCCAGCTCGTAAACTTTTTCAAGAACAGTTAGATGAGCAGTACACAGATCGTTGGGGAGAAAAAGGTGGAATTGGGCTGAGTGATTTAATTTACAATCAGCTTATAGAAAAATTTGGTGTGCAAATGGGGATCACTCCACAAGAGGCCAAACCCAAAGGTCCTTTAATGCTTAATCAGAAAAGCGAATTTAAAGCCCACTTTATGAAATCAGCAAACGCAAATACCCAAGCCAATATGGTTTTTTTAAGAGCTATGGAGGGGGCATTACTACCTCGTCCAGTCCTAAGCCCTTGGGACGGCGTTTTATTAGGTAAAAAGCAAATAGCTGGTCAAGAGGTTTTAGAAATAGGGCATGATAATGGGCTTAACTCTCGTCTTTCATTTACAGGTAAAAGCCAGGACTTAGACCTTGGCAGTCGTATTCAATCAGGTGCTCAAATCGGTTATTTAAGCCCTGAGAGTGACCGGCTTTTTTGGCAAGTCGAGGCGCCAGCTAAAAGTAGTGAGTAGTAGGGCTGGCCCTAGGAAAGGGCTCGTGATTTCAGTCTCAATATGATACAATAGTAGTAATAAATATCCCTCTTGAAGGAGGATTGGTCATGAAAATCAGCAACAATAATGTAGGTTCATCGCAGTTACAAAATTTAGATGCTACAAAAGATCGTGTTGATATTAGCAGTCGAAATGCAAAAAAATCAGATGCTCTTAGTGGTGATTTGCAAAGTTCAGCAAAAGTGAACTTATCAGAACGCGCTCAAGACATAAAAAAAATCCGTGAGGTTGCATTAGCTTCTCCGGATGTAGATGAAGAAAAAGTAGCTAGGTTACAAAAAATGATCGATGAAGGCAGTTATAAAATTAATGCCGATGAAATTGCCGACAGTATGGTCGATGAACATTTAATGATGTCGTAAGCTCATCTCAGGAGGAGAAGAGCTTTAATACACATGGACGTGAAAAGTGAATCAGCAGACTGAGCTTATTCAACAACTTAAAATCATTCTTGAATCGCTTCTTAAAACATACCAGGAGCTGTTGACACACGTTCGCAAAGAAAAAGAAATTCTTATTCAAGCAAATCTTGAGCACATCCAGCAAAGTAATAAAGAAAAAGAAAGTCTTCTTTTTAAAATTAAGGCTCTAGACAGCCAAAGACAAAAAATAGCTCAAAGTTTGGGTCGTGATTTAATTAACGAAGAAAACCCAAGGCTTTTACAACTTATACCTAAATTTTCAGAGCCGATTTCATCAGATATAAGAGGAATTCACTTGCAACTCAATTTGTGTTTAGAGCAGCTTCAAGAGTGCAATAGGGAAAATGAAGAGCATACACGCAGTGCTTTAAATCACCTCAGTGGTGCTTTAAGCGAAATCAAAGAAACTCTTTCTGGCAAATCAACCTATCAACGAAAAGGACGTATGCAAAAAGGTCCTTCACCAGCGGGCAATATTGTCCGTCGGGAGGCATAAACTATGGCCAGAATAACGGGCATGCTTGATACAGGTAAAAGATCTCTCATGAATAGCCAAACGGCCTTGCAAACCGTGGCACATAACATTGCCAATAAGTCTACTGAGGGTTTTTCAAGACAAAGAGTAGAAATACAATCAAACCTACCCATTGGAGAAGGCAATCTTCGAATTGGTACAGGGGCTCGTGCTGCTGCTGTAACAAGAACGAACAACCCTTATCTTGAAAAGCAAATTCAAAAAGAGGGTGCTCATCTTGGGTATGCTGATGGACGGGCTGAAAATTTGGCCCGTGTTGAGCAAGTCTATAACGAACAGGTTAATAAGGGACTTAATAGTTATGTCACTGACTTTTTTAACTCTTATCGTGAACTTTCAAATAATCCAGAGAGCTTAGCAACAAGAACCTTGGTACGTGAAACAGCAGATTTTTTAACTAAAGATTTTGCCAGAGTGAATAATGAGTTAAGTTCAATTCAAAAAGATATTGACCAACAAATTGTAACTCACGTCGAAGAAATTAACCAAAATCTTAAAGAAGTTGCTCAACTTAATGAAAAAATTCAATCTGTAGAACTTCAAGGAGTGCCAGCTAATGATGAAAGAGATCGAAGAGATCTCTTACTAAAAAAACTTGGTGAAAAATTGGATATATCTTATTCAGAGGGCTCAGATAGTCAGGTGATAGTGACAGCTGGGCAATTTGGAGTTTTGGTTTCTGGCTTTACGGCGACAGAACTTCAAGCAAAAGAGACTGCCGAGCGTGGGCGTGTAGAAGTTTTTTATTTAAATAATCCCAAAGCCACGCCAGTTAAAATGACAGATTATTTAAAGGGTGGAAAAGTCGGCGGAGCCTTGGATGTGCGTGATCATATTATTGAAGACTTCAAAGAAAAAGTCGACACCATGGCTTATACTATGGCAACCACTGTTAATAGAGCACACACTCAAGGTTTTGACAGGGTAGGACGAAAGGGTGGCGAGTTCTTTAAACAACCTATGGGGGTTGTTGGCGCTGCTGTTAATATGCGTTTAAGTGATGGCGTTGCTAACGATGTTAATAAAATTGTTTCCGCAATTAAGCCTAATGCTCCTGCTGATAATACTGTGGCTAATGTGATTTCCTCTTTGCAGTATAAACAAGTAATGGATCAAGGCACCGCGACTATAGGCGATTTTTATAATAGCTTAGTAGGTCAAGTTGGAGTGATGTCCCAACGAGCCAATAGAGCTATTGAATCGCAAAAAAATATTATGCAGCAGTTAGGGCAAATTCGCGAGAGCATTAGTGGTGTGAGTTTAGATGAAGAGACCACTAAAATGATCGAGTTTCAAAAGTCCTACGATGCTTCAGCTCGTTTGATTAGAACAGCGGATGAGATGTTTGATACAGTGTTAAAATTAAAACCAATGTAAGGGTTAATAAGTGCGCGTAGCTGACAAGATGCAGTATTCACAAGTTAATACGAATATCGCTAAGAATCGAAGCGACATGGCACAGCTACAAAATCAAGCAGCCACTCAAAAACGTGTGACGAAACCTTCTGATGATCCCTTAGCAGCAGCTCGAGTTTTGGCTTCGCGTACTGAAGAAAAAGGTGCATTGCAGTTTATTAAAAACTTAAATATTGCTAAATCATTTTTGGAGTTTTCTGATCAATCTTTAGGGGAGCTTTCAGAGTCTCTGATTCGTGCTAAAGAATTAGCGTTAGGACAGGCTACAGATGGTGGATCTACCCCAGATTCCAAAAAAGCAGTGGCCGCTGAAATTGAACAAATTTTATATCAAGCTATTCAAGTGGGTAA
>CAYMKD010000033.1:9789-13043 GCA_964390435.1 uncultured Pseudobdellovibrionaceae bacterium
AAGCTGGGAGATCGCTTTATTTTTGGTGGACATAAAACTCTGACTCCACCATTTAATCAAGTTGGTGATTATCAAGGAGATGATGGCGATATTAAAATTCAGGTGAATAAAGAAGCTTTTGTAGCAATGAATATTCCTGGAGATAGAATTTTTCTGGGTCGTGGTTTATCAGCAGATGGACAAGCGCGTTCTAATTTAACGACACCGACGACCACAGATGAACTGATTCAATATAAAAATGATGAAGTGCAAAGACAGCAACTTAAACAAAATAATATTGATAACTCTGAACCGGTAATTGGTGGAGATCGAGGACTGGCTTCTTTAGCTTCTGAGTCTAGCCCAGGAGATTCTGGATTAGAGTCTGCGGGAATCAATGTTTTTTCAACTCTTAAGGGTTTGGAAATTGCCCTAAGAACAAATGATAAAGCTGCAATACAGAGCTCTTTAGATACTTTAGACCAGGCCCTCTCTCAAGTAGTCTTGGCTAGGTCCCAAATTGGAGCCAGAGTTATGGCTCTAGATAGTAATATGGATACTTTACAAAAAGTTAAGGTAGATACGCGAATTGCTGCATCAAATCTAGAAGATGCAGATGTATTTGAAGTAATGAGTGATATTAATAAAACTGAAAGTGCGCTAAAGGCGACACTTGAAACATCAGGCAAAATGGTCCAGCCGAGTCTTCTTGACTTTCTAAGATAGAAATAATAGCTACAGTTCTACTTAAAAATTCCGATAGTAAGACTATCGAAAGTTTCTAAAGTTGCTTAGACTCACTAGGCACTTTTAAACAGGAACTTTGACTAGGATGTTGAAGGAGTCACCATGCTTGTTCTGACAAGGAAGCTCGGCGAGAGTATTGCGATCGATGATCACATTAAAATTCGTGTCGTTCAAATAAAAGGCAAGCAAGTGCGTCTAGGCATTGAAGCTCCAAAAGATACAAAAATTCACCGTGAAGAAGTTTATTTAGCCATTCAAGATCAAAATAAAGCCTCAGTGAGCTCGCATTCTGATAAAACACGTGAAGTCGCTAAGCTCCTAAAGCCTTAGGTGTTATTGAAAAAGCATCAACTGCTTCGTTGTAATCACTCAAAACCACCTTACAACGTATAGGAAGTACGCCTTCAGGCGGTTTTGAGCTTGAACGCCTCGCATTTAATACTTTTTCAATAACACCCCAAACCTGCAGTCTATATGGTGCGAAGCATTATTTTTTTGTAAAATTTGTTGAGTCTTTCGGGATTTAAGTCCAGATTTATCATTGATAGTGCACCAAAAAACCTGTGACATGTGTCATAAGTTAAGGTGTTAGGGGTTTCGTTAAGGGGGGCAATCTTGATCATTGAAACATCGCGTTTTAATAACGTAAAAATTGAAAATGATGACCTCATTACTTTTCCTGAAGGGCTGTTAGGCTTTTCAAATTTGCGAAACTTTGTGCTTTTAGATGATCCAAATGATGAAATTTTTGCTTGGTTACAAAGTTGCGAAGCTCCTGAAATTGCATTTCCGGTTCTTGAGCCCGAGCTCTTTTCAAATGTTTCACAAATGGCTTTATCAAAAAATGATCTTGAGGCTTTAAAGCTAACAAAAGTAAACGAAGGTCGTTTTTTCACTATTATTACTATTCCTGACGATCCAACTCAAATGACTGCAAATTTAAAAGCTCCAATCATCATTAATGTAAGAGAGCGAATTGCCCGTCAGTGTGTACTTCAAGATAATAATTTGGCTATTCGTGAGCCAATATTTAGCAAACTTCAACAACGAGTTGTACAGAATCCAACGGCAACAATTAAAAGTCAGTGGCCAAGCCACGATGTTGTTGTAAAGCTTATTCCATCTAGTGATATTGGTGGCGATAAGTCTCTCTAGCAATTTTAGTTACATCTTATTAAAAATTGATCAATCAGTTTCCGGACATTGAAACAAGTGACCTTAACACTTCAATTTAAACAAACTAACTGTTTCGAAGTGTGGGCTCTGTGGAAACTGATCTACTATGCTAACTTCTACCGGTTGATAGTTTAGATTTTTCAGTGATTTTAAATCTTCAGTTAAGCTTTCTGGGTAACAAGATACATAAAGCCAATAAGTTGGCAGTTTTAAATCCTCTTTAAAATAGTCGAAGAAATTTTTAAGTCCGGAGCGGGGAGGATCTACAACAATTAAGTCTAAAGTTTGTAGATTTAATTTTTGTTTAGTATTTTGAAAATCCCCAGAGAGAATATGAACTTTTTCTTCTAGGTTATTATTTTTAAGATTTTTCTTTAAAGCTTCAAGCGCTAGAGAGTCAACTTCAGCAGCATAAACATTCTCTGCAAGTCCAGCGAGCCCTAAGGTAAAGTTGCCCACTCCGCTGCCAAACTCAAAAATATTTTTAGCATTCGCTACCTTACTTAGACTGAGTACTTTTTTTACTAGCTCATGATTGGCTTTAAGTCCTGGTTGAGTGAATTGACCAATAGTGCATTCAAGAGGAATTTTTTCGAGGTGACTATTTAGAGTCTCAAACCAGGGGAGAAACGCGGGGTCCTTTAAGACTAAAGAGTCATCTGGTTTTTGATATAGACGCTTTTTTCTTTGTCCTATTTCAATAATCATAGATCGGCTGATTTCTAAAAGAAGGCATTTTTCATCAAGCAAATTTTTAATATCTTGATTTGAAAAATCAAGCCATACCCCTGTTTGTCCTGTGGGTGAAACTCTTAGGCGCAGCGAGCCCTTTTTTATTGGTAAATTAAAGTGTCGAAAGTTCTTTAAAGTTTGATCAAGCTGTGAACTTAGCTGTGGGCAAGTGTCGATATCAACAATAGATTTAAAATCTTTACTCCAAAGCCCAAGCTTTTGTTGTTCATTATTTATAAAAGTCATGTCGACGCGATCACGTAAGTACCCTAAACCAAGGTCTATCAAATCTATCTCTAAATTATTAAGAAAAATAGACTGAAATATATTTTTAAGCTTTTCTAACTTTAAATTATGTTGAGCATTTAAGTCCAAATGGAGCCATGAGCATCCAGAGCACTCAGCAATATATTTACAATCTAGTTTCATAACTGGTTGAGTTAAAGACTTTTAGTAATATGTGCAAGAAAAAAGAGAGATTGACTGAAAGTCTCAGCCAATCTCTTCTTAAAATTAAATATTTGAATATGAATCAACCTAATAGTTTAAGTGCTAAACCATTTGTTTGATTCGCTTGAGCTAATGTAGAAGTTGAAGCTTGTAATAAAATATTATTACGA
>CAYMKD010000034.1:0-13039 GCA_964390435.1 uncultured Pseudobdellovibrionaceae bacterium
TCGAGATTTAAAGATTTCAATGCGTAATGGCACGTGGCCAGTTGCTTCAACAGTGGATTTGCTTTTAATTGTTAGAAGTCTTGAGCGCTTAGGAGCTCACGCTGTTAATATTTCTGAGTACTTAAATATGGCATTGAACCCAACAGAAGAAAACTTGCATAAAACTCCATTTATATTCAAAGATCAAAACGCTCTTTTTGCATAATCTTATTTTTCTTGCTTGTAATTAAGCAAAAAGTCATGATGGTTTCATGAAATTAAGAACTGCAATTCGTATTTTAGTTTTTTTACTTACCGCTCATCAATGTTTTGCTCAAGAAGCGGAAACTCAATTAGAGGTTGGCAAAATAAGCAGTTGGCGACAAATGCAATGGCAGATCAATGGGCAAGCAGACTTTGGTTTTTATGGACAAAGCCGCCCATCAGGTCGTAGTGGTTACAATGGTTTTGAGTCCCCTAATATTTGGCTCAAGGCGCGTGCTCAGAGAAGTTCACCTTGGAGCTTTCAGTTTGCTATTAAAACTACAAGTGTCAGGGAGTCTAATAGTCAAAGTTATCTTTTGCGACCTGATTTAGCAATCATTCAGGGCCCTGTGTTAGAGAACGTTCAACTGCAAATGGGTCTTATGGAGTCTCCCTTACTTAGTCACCTAGGCTATTGGCAAACTTGGAATTGGCTTGGCTCTTATTTTGAGTACCCTTTGATACAATTAGGTTATGTTTCTGAAAGAGATTTAGGGACTAAGTTTGAAGGTCAGATTGATGAGTTCTCACGCTGGGTTTTTTCAATTACAAATGGTGAAGGCTTGAAGTCAGACGAAAAGGGGCGTGGCAAAGATTGGCTGCTACTCTACGATTATCATCAAAAGACAGCGTCAATACCTTTGCGCTTTCAGGTTTTTTATGGCGAGGGAAATTACGAGAATATTGATCCGGCAGTGAGCGCTAGGCATCGTGCGGGATTAGGTTTTGGTTATGATAATCCTGGTGATGGTGGGTGGCTATGGCTTCAGGCATGGCAAACTAAAGATGCAGTGGATGGAGCTTTAGGTAAAATTGCTGATGCAGTTGATTTAGCTCTTAAGGGTGGTCAAGAGGTAACGGGTTTGGGTTATGGGATTTGGTTAAAGTATCCAGTTATATTAAAAACTCATGAATTAATAGCGCAGTGGTATGAGTTTGATGCGGACCAGGGTGAGGAAGGACGTGGACTAAGTACAGTTGGCGCGGGTTGGCTTTGGCATCAGAGGGAAGAGTTAACTTGGGCTTTTTTGTATTCTTCCAGAGATTATCAAACTCCTTATGCGGCAGTAGCTCAGGAGCAAACACTGGGACAAATACGAGTTAAGTTTGAATTTTAACTTGACGCGCTTTGGCCTAAATGAGCTAAACTCCTGACAGATTAATGAAGTGACAAGCTAGGAAATCACTGTTTTAACAGCCTATATTGCATATGAGGGCCTATGGAAAGACACTTAGATAATCAACTAGAGCAGTTAAAAAAATTAATTTTGACTATGGGTGGTCATGTCGAAAGAGCCATTTCAGAGGCAACAATTGCTTTAAAAACAAGAGATCTTGAGCGTTTTAAAGCTGTTCATGATGTTGAGAGCAAAATCAATGAAGAACATATGCAAGTAGATGCTTCTTGTTTAAATATTCTTGCAAAACAAGCTCCCGTGGCTCGCGATTTACGTCTTATCCTTGCAATTATAAAAATAAATACAGACCTAGAGCGAATGGGAGATCAATCTGTCAATATCTCTCACACAGGAAAACATTATTTAGCAGAAAAGCCTGTGAAAGATCTTCCTGAGCTTTGGCAGATGGCTGATATTGTCAGAGGTATGGTGAAAGAAGCTCTAGATGCTTTTGTCAAAGGTGATATTGTATTAGCAAAAAAAGTGCTTGGAACGGATGACCGAGTTGATGAATTAAAAGACAAAATTTTTCATGATTTAATTTCTTATATGGGCCAAAATACAGATCGTATCGAGGCCGCTATGGATATGATACTTATTGCGCGAAATCTTGAACGTCTTGGTGATCATGCTACTAATATTGCGGAAGATGTGATTTTTGCTTACACAGGTGATGATGTTAGACACGGTTTAGGAGAGAAAGCTCCGTAAACTAAAAGGAGAATCTTTATGTCAGTCAATCAAGCCCAGATTCTAGTGGTCGAAGACGAGCAAGAGATTCGTGAGTTAATATGTTTGCATCTGCTGCGACAGGGTTTTGGAGTCAGAGAAGCCACAAGTGGTGAAGATGCTTTTAATCAATTACAAAAACAAAAATTTGACTTGCTCATTCTTGATTGGATGCTTCCTCAGTCGAGCGGTCTCGATATTCTGCAAAGTGTACGTAGTAATTCTACGCAAAGTAAGACTCCCGTATTGATGGTAACAGCTAAAACTGAGCCGCAAGATGTTGTACTTGGTTTAGAGAGTGGTGCTGATGATTATATTACTAAGCCTTTTGAGCCTGCTGTTTTAACTGCTCGAGTGAGAGCTCTTTTGCGCCGTCTAGAAAATAGTAAAGTTGCAACAAGCTCACCAGAAACAATAGTGGGGGATTTAAAAATTAACTTCTCTACTTACGAAGTTTTATGTGGAAATGAACCTCTGCATTTAACTCCGTCTGAGTTTAAATTATTGGGAACATTAATTCAAAATGCAGGTCGTGTTTTGACAAGAGATCGTCTTATTCAAGAAATTCAAGGTGACGGAATTTCTGTGGTCGGTCGCACAATTGATACACATGTTTTTGGTTTAAGAAAAAAACTTGGACCATGCGCTGATTGCATTGAGACTATTCGTGGAGTTGGGTATCGAGTTAAATCGAACACATAATTTATGAATACTTCATATTTCCCGTGGCGCATTTTCTGGCGCAGTTTTTTTAGTCAGTTTTTATACTTCTTCATTGCAGGGTGTGCCACTTTTATATTTGCAATAATGTTTTTATCTTCATCTGAATGGGAGAGTGAGGACTCATTAATATTAGGTATCTTTACTTTTTCATGGCTTGTAATGAGTTGTATAATTTCGCTCTTTCTATCTTACAAGTGGACGAGTCCACTTTCTAACGTCATTTTAAAGGCCGAGAGAATTTCAAGAAGAAAAATAGCCAAGCAAATGTCTGAGTTTGAAGAAGATATTTTTGAAGAAGAAGTAGGTGAGTACTACGAGCTGGAGAACTCTCTTAACAGAGTGGCTCGTAAAATGAAGAAAAAGCGAGATCAATTAAATCAAGAGCGAGAAGAAACGCAAGCCCTCATGAGTGCTGTAATGGATTTAATTGTTAGCATAGATTTAGAAGAGAAAGTGGTTTTCTTTAACTCTCATTTTGCCACACACTTTATGAATAAAGAGCAAACTCAAGGGAAAACTTATTTAACTGAAATTTTTAGAGCCCCTGAGATCTTAGACCTCTTTACTCGCACGCTTAAGAGTGGTGAGCCAGGTGAGGCTACAATTAAGATGAACTCTTTAGTCGATGTTGGTATTCGGTATTACTCCTTAACCGTATCGCCTTTAATGAAGGCCAAGAGTCGCGAAGTTTATGGCGCTCTTGCTGTATTTCATGACATTACAGAACATAAAAAAGCAGAGCTTATTCGCATTGAATTTGTAAGTAACGCTTCACATGAGCTGCGAACGCCACTGACTTCAATTAAAGGATATGTAGAAACTTTATTGGAAGATTTTAAAGTTGGACATACTGAGGGAGCCCTTTCTTTTATTGAAATTATATCTAGAAATGTAAATAAGCTTATTGATCTCGTAAATGATCTTTTAACTATTTCAACTCTAGAATCTGTTGCCGATTTAAAAAAAGAGACGGTGGACCCTGAGCTGGTGACAAATCATGTGATCAATCAACTTGAAGTGCAAGCACGTGATAAAAATCTAGTTATTCAATACCGAATTTCTTCTGGTGAGTTTATTGCTGATTCTCGCAAGGTAGAGCAAGTTGTGATTAATCTTATTTCAAATGCCATTAAGTATATTCCAAACAGTAAAAAAATTGATGTCAGTTGGGAAAGAAATGCGCAAAATGATGTCATATTAAAAGTGGCAGATAATGGACCAGGCATTCCTAAAGAGCATCATTTGCGACTTTTTGAACGCTTCTACCGAATTGATCGTGGCCGATCAAGAGATGCTGGCGGGACAGGCCTTGGACTGGCCATTGTAAAGCATATTATGCAAAGTCATGGTGGTACGGTGGCCGTTCATAGTGAACTAGGTCAGGGAGCTGAGTTCATTTGTACTTTTCCGCAAAACGAAAAAGTCATTTAATCTTCTTTATTTCCTCTGTAATAAGATTTGTAAAGAAATCTTTATCTTCAGCTGTATGATTAAAAAACCATTTCCCTTGTGGATATAAAACAGCAGCAATACCTTTTTCGCATTGACCTAAGCAGCCTGAAGAGTTGATTCGAACCTCTTTGCCAAATTGTGAGCATGCCATCTTAACTTCTTTTTTTAAGTTTTCAGATCCTTTGTGTCCACAGCGCCCCTCTTTATCAGGAGAATTTGTGCAAATAAAAAGATGAAGTTTAGGGGTTGGAATAGTTTTATTCAAAGGTCCTCCTATCAGAGAAAAACTTTATCTAAAAGAAATTAAGTAAACAAGATGAATATAGGATAGGCAAGAAGGTTTAAGGGGACTTTTGGAACATTAGAAAATGCGAGTTCGGCTTGGCACGCTGCTTGCGGATGCAAGCAAGTGACAAACGTATGTTTGAGCAATTTTCTAATGTTCCAAAGAGAGTCCCCTTAAACCTTCTTGCCTGCCAAGATGGTGTTCTGATAGCTAGAGGAGATGGATTTTGATCAATATTATCAAGGAATATATAAAGATCGCTGGCCCAAGCTCAAAGAGGCTCTGCTCAGTGATGAAAAACAAGTTTTGCGTGCCAATAGCTTTTCTTCAAAGGAAGCGCTGCAAGATTTAAATCCTTTTATAGGATTAAAAGACTGTTATGAGCTTCCTGCTCAGGGCGAATCTATAACAAGGGATGAGCAAGGGCTTTTGCAGTTCTATATTATGGATCCAAGCTCAATTGCGGCGGCTCAAGCGTTGCAAGTACAATCTGGAGATCAAGTATTAGATTTATGTGCAGCACCGGGGGGTAAGACTCTCATATTAGCCGAAGCCTTAGAGGCTAAAGGAGAGCTTATTGCGAATGAGTTTTCTGCAGCTCGTAGAGGGCGGCTAACCAAGGTGATTCAACAATATATCCCTAGATCAGTCCGAGATAGAGTATGGGTAACGGGTCAGGATGGCAGTCGGTATGGGTTAAAAAAGCCAGAGTTTTTTGATCGCATCTTAGTAGATGCTCCATGCTCTGGCGAAAGACACCTACTTAAAGATGCAAAGGCTTTTAAGGACTGGGGGCCAGCTCGAACAAAGCATTTAAGTCAACGGCAGTATGCTTTATTAGCTTCGGCTTGGCTGGCTATTAAACCCGGTGGATATATTCTCTACTCAACTTGCAGTATATCCCCATTGGAGAATGATTCTGTGGTTGAGAGACTTTTAAAAAAGAAATCTGAAGCTCAGCTTATTGAGGTGGAGCCAATTCTAAAGGGTGCGGAAAAATCTAGATGCGGTTGGCTCTACTTGCCTGATCAGAGTGGTTTTGGTCCGCTATATTTTTCATTAATCCAAAAAGCTCAGATTTAACTTTCTTAGAGTGATGAGCTTGCTCTTATTATAAGAAGTAAGTTATGTTGTGCTTCGGTGGATATTGCTATGGATAATATTATTGTAAAAAAATTTGGTGGGACCTCTGTTGGCTCTATTGAGCGCATTGAAGCCGTCGCTGATCGAGTGCTAAAATCTTATAAAAATGGCGAAAAACCTATTTTGGTAGTTTCAGCGATGTCAGGTGAAACCAATCGATTGGTTGATTTAGCTAATGCGATTGATCCAAGTTATCGTGGTACTGCTTATGATATGTTGGTAGCTTCTGGTGAACAGGTTTCTGTGGCACTTTTATCAATTGCTCTAGAGAAAAGAGGAATTAAAGCTCGCCCTCTCTTGGCCTTTCAATTGGGAATTGAGACAGATTCTGTAGCTGCAAAAGCTCGTATTGTAAATATTAAAACAGCAGAGCTTATGCAGCTTTTAGAGCAAGGTGCTATTCCTGTTGTGGCTGGTTTTCAGGGAATTGATCAAAATATGCAAATCACCACATTGGGACGAGGTGGATCTGACACAACAGCGGTGGCATTAGCCGCAGCCATAGGGGCTAAGAGTTGTGAAATTTATACGGATGTTCCTGCTGTTTTTACAGCGGATCCTCGCCTAGTAAAATCTGCTAAAGAAATTTCAAGTATTTCATTTGAAGAAATGATGGAAATGGCTTCTCTTGGCTCTAAGGTTTTACATATTAGATCGGTAGAGATTGGTGCAAAATACAATGTTCGTATTCATGTTCGCTCTAGCTTTGAAGAACGCGAAGGTACCTGGATAGTTCCAGAAGGAGAAATTATGGAAAATGCTTTAGTTTCAGCTGTGACTCATGATGCGGCTACTATTGTTTTTAAGCTATTTCCTGTACCGCAGGGAGTAGAGTTTTTAGCAAAATTATTTACAAAGCTTGCTGAAAAAGGCGTTGTGGTTGATATCATTACGCAAAGTCAGAATAATGAAGGGCAAAGACTTGCTTTCTCTATTACAGTCGAAGACTTGCCTATGACAGAACAAGTTTTAAAAGAACTTCTTCCTGAAAATGTAGATAGAGTTGTAATGCAAGAAATGGCAAAAATTTCAGTTGTTGGTGTTGGAATGAGAAATCACCCTGGTGTTGCAGCAAGATTTTTTCAAGTACTCGAAGCCAATAAAATTCCAGTTCATTTGGTAACCACTTCTGAAATTAAAATCAGTGCTGTTATAGAGAAAATGAATCTAGAAAAAGCAGCTACACATTTGCATAGTGCATTTGAATTGGATCGATTTTAATAAGTTTTGTTAACAATTAATAAGTTATAGTTAAGAATACTTAAGTAGATTCCTATATATTCTTCAGAATATTCATAAATATATTAATTTATTGCAATGAATGGCTTCGTCTATTGACCTTGTTATTCATAAGGCGACATATTTATATCTGAACATTTAACGAAAATAATTAGATGAATACTAGACAGGTTGATTATACAGAATTTTTAAAAACCGCGTCAGTAGGGTTTTTCCTTTCTGATTTTGAGAACCAAATTCTCGATGCAAATAGTATATTTTTGAATATGACAGGTTTTACTCGAAAAGACTTAAAATCTGGGAAAATATCACTACAAACCTATGGCAATCTTAATATGGAGGTCGTAGCCCATGTAAAAATGGGCGAGTCTGTAAAGCCATATAAAAGCTTCTTGGTTCGCAAAGATGGCAGCAAATTCAGTGTTATGTTTGGCCACTTATTGGCAGATCTTAAAAAAAGACAGTTTTTTACATTTGTAGTGGATCTTCAAAAAAATAAAATCGATCAAACTAAAAATAAATCTAAAGAAGAGGGCGTTATTGAAAAAACAGATAATAGTTTGAGCTCTTTTATTGAAGAGGGCAATGGCACTCTTGCTCAGCTACAAAAGTCACAAGTTTTTTTAGACTCAGTTATTGAGAATATTCCAAATATGATTTTTGTTAAGCGTGCTTCAGACCTTCGATTTGTGCGCTTTAATAAAGCGGGTGAAGAGCTTCTAGGGTACGAGAAATCAGATCTGTTGGGTAAAAATGATTATGATTTTTTTCCTAAATCTCAGGCTGATTTTTTTATTCAAGGAGATAGAAAGGTTCTATCTCAAAAAACTGTTGTAGAAATACCCGAGGAACCAATAAATACCAAATATGGAAAGAGAATATTAAGAACAAAAAAAATTCCTATTTTCGATAACGAAGGGCATCCACAGTATTTATTGGGAATTTCCGAAGACATTACAGAGAAGAAAAAAGCTGAAGAACATCGTGTTGGTCTTTTAAAAGAAAAGGCTGCTAGAAAAGAAGCTGAAAAAACAGCAAAACACTTTGCCCTGTTATCTAAGGCGACAGAAATTCTTTCTTCATCGCTAGATTATAAAAATAATTTGTCAGCTTTTTCTGATTTAATTGCTGAGAGAATGGCAGATTGGTGTGTGGTAAGTTTAATAGATCAAATTAGTGGTTTAAAGACCTTGGCCTCTAGTCATGTAGATCCGAACAAACAAAAAATCTTAAAAGAAATTGAGAAAGATCTTTTTATTAATTGGAATAAAAGCGGAGAGATGCAAAAAATTATAGATAGAGGTCAGCCTAAAATATTTAATGATATTTCAAATGATTTGCTTTTGAACATATTTAAAAGCGAGGATTTAGTTGGTAAAATTAAAGAAGTTGGTCTTCAGTCTTTCATGTTTGTGCCAATTAAGATCTGTGATAAAACAAGTTGCACCATCACACTTGTAAATACTCACAAAAATAAAGTTTATACAGATTTAGATTTATCAATCGCAGTTGATTTAGCTAAAAGAGCCTCTTTTGCGATTGAAAATGCTAGGCTTTATGCAAAGGCACAAGAAGCAAGCCGAGTTAAAACTCAATTCTTAGCAAATATGAGTCATGAAATTAGAACCCCATTGGGAGCTGTGCTTGGGTTTGCTGAGTTATTAGCAGATTCTGAATCTCTTTCTGAAGAGCAGTCTAACTACACACAAATTATCCTTCAAAATGGTCAGCAGTTACTTTCAATTATTAATGATATCTTAGATATCTCTAAAGTGGAGTCTGACCACTTAAGCTTAGAGCACGTAGAGTTTTCATTATATAATATGATCAAAGACATTGAAGTTCTTCTTGGACCACAGGCAAATCAAAAAGGTGTAGAATTTAAATACAGCTTTGCAGAGGGGGTTGCTGATAAAATCATATCTGATCCAACAAGAGTCCGACAAATTCTTATTAATATAGTAGGTAATGCTATTAAATTCACTTCAAGTGGTCATGTATTTCTTAAAATAGAGGCAGATAATTGTGAGTTGAAATCGCGTAGAGTTGCCATGAGATTTAGTGTTGTGGATACAGGGATTGGAATTTCTGATGAGCAATCAAAACGTCTCTTTCAGCCTTTTATGCAAGGTGATGGCTCTACAAATAGAAAATATGGTGGGACAGGCTTAGGACTTTATTTATCTAAAAGACTTGCTCAGATGCTTGGTGGAGATTTATTTCTTAAAGAGAGCACGCCTGGATTAGGTAGCACTTTTGTTTTTAATATAGAAGTAGAGGTGTCGGCACAAAGTGAGGAGTTAAACAAGGTACAAGAGCTTGCTTTAAAAGAAAAATCTAAACCAGAAAAAATCAAGATGAAGAGAAAATTAAAAGTTCTGGTAGTGGATGATTCAACAGATGTACGAAAGTTAGTAGGGCAATTTGTTAAACGAATGGGCTGTGATGCTGAATACGCCACAAATGGTGATGAGGGTATTAAAAAAGCCTTAAAAAATAAATATGACGTCGTTTTAATGGACATTCAAATGCCTGAAGTGGATGGCTATGAAGCTCTTTCTAAACTTAGAGAGAATAAGTACCAATCTCCAATTGTGGCTCTCACCGCCCATGCTATGAAGGGCGATAGAGAGCTTTGCTTAGATAGTGGATTTGATGATTATCTTATAAAACCTATCGATCGTAAGTTGTTAGAAAAAACCTTGTGCCGGTATTCTTAACTGTAAGAATTTGCCTTGTTTATTCCACTCGAGACTTAATTGTAATTAAGATTTAGCTAGATTTTTTTCTCATTTGGGCCATTTGAAACTCTTCAATGCTTAAATGGCCATAAGTGATTTTGCGAAACATTTCTTGAGCATCTTCGTAGGTATCTTTTTCAATTTCATCAAGCCATCTTTGTGGCACATGACCCATTTCAAAGAGATCTAGAATATAATCAGCAACAACAGCATAAAAGAGTTCCTCGTTTGACCAGGTTCTGGCTTCAGGACTCTCAAGATGCATCATCATGATTTCGTAAAGACTGTCTTTTGTCATAAAGTACTTTTCGGACGTCTCTTTGTGGGACTTGAGGCCGACAGAAGTCTTGTGTTAGGCTTTATAAATGGCCATAAAGTCTTTTAATCAAATTCAGCTTAAAAATTTTGTGGACTGGGTTGAGCCTCAGTTGCAAGGGGCTCAGCTGCAAGACATTGAACTAGGGGAGAATTGGCTGGCCTTTGGTTTTTGGAAAAATGGCCCACTTTGCCTGGCTTTTGATCTCTCTTCGAACTCTCCTTTGCCTTTGTTGTTTTCAAAAATTCCGTTTCATAGCAAAGCTACAAAACCTTTAGGTTTATTTTTAAAATCTCATGCATCTGGAAAACGTGTTTTGCAAATAGAGCTAGCAGAGACTTTAGGAAGAGTTTTAAGAATTCAACTTGGGGAAGAGTCTAGAAGATGTGAAATTGAAATAAGGCTCATCCCTCGTTCAGTGAATGTTATTGCTCACAGTGATGACAAAAAAATCAGTCTTCATAAGGTGCAAGAATTAAAAGCGCAAGAGCCCATGGTTTTTGAAGAATCTAAAGAGAGCAAGATCGATTTTGAGCAAATCTCCACAGAATGGTTGGCGCAAAGGCGCAGCTCAAAAAGCTCTAAAGTGAATTTGCAAGGGCAAATGAGCGATGAAGATAAGTGGCTAGTGCAAAGAGATAAAAATATTAAGAAAAAACAAGCTGCTCAAGCAGCACTCATTGAAAGTCTTAAGAGCGATGAAGCCGATCATTGGGCTCAGGCGGGAGAGTGGCTCAAGGCTTATCAATTAAATAATCTGCCTGAGGAATTTAAAAAATACATAAACCCTGATGAGGGTTTAGCTTGGAATATTGAGCATGCCTTTAAAAAATCAAAGAGTCTGAAGCAAAAAAAGCTAGGCACTCAAAATAGAATCGAAGTTTTAGAGAAAGAAATAGCGGATCTTAAGTCAATGACCTTTAAAGATTTTCAAAAAAGTAAATCTCAAATGACGGGTAAGCCACTTATGGAAAAAGCCAAGGCCCGTGGCAGAAAACTTCAACTTGCAGATCATATTGATGTCATCATTGGTAAAAATGCAGCTGATAATTTGGCCATTTTACGAAAAGCCAATAGCTGGGATTACTGGTTGCATTTGCGGGATTATCCTGGCGCACATGCCATTATTCATCGCCCCAAGCAGCGTGCTTTAACAAATCAAGAAGTTCGTGAGGCTGCAAAGTGGTTTATTAAAGAGTCTCTTAAAAATAAGGCTTCAGAGGGGCAAGAGTATGCCTTGCTGATGACTGAGTGCCGCTACGTAAAGCCCATTAAGGGCGATAAGCTTGGGCGTGTGAATTACGCTAATGAAAAAATATTAAACATTAAATTTCATTAATATACAGATCTCCATGACGCGTAAAGGCTCCTGCTTGACTGTGAGTTCATTGCGCATAAGCTTTCTTTCATTGAAGGAGATTTTTATGATTGAAGTAAGTGAACTCTGTAAAGAGTACGGGCAGAGATTGGCTATTGATCATCTAAACTTTTCAGTGAGTAAAGGCGAAGTGGTTGGCTTCTTAGGTCCAAATGGTGCAGGTAAATCAACCACAATGAAAATCATCACAGGATTTATGGCACCGACTTCGGGTAAGGCTTCCGTTGCAGGCTTTGATGTGTTTGAAAACCCCATTGAAGTTAAAAAGAGAATTGGCTACTTACCAGAAACTCCTCCTCTGTATGGTGAAATGTATGTAACTGATTATTTGCAGTATGTGGCAAAACTAAAAGGAGTTACCAAAGAGCAACTCTCTAAAAGAGTGAATATTGCTTTAGAGAAAACACATCTTGGCGATGTAAAAAACAGACTTATTCAAAACCTCTCTAAAGGATATCGGCAACGTGTTGGGATTGCCCAAGCCTTAGTATCTGATCCTGAGATTTTAATTCTCGATGAGCCAACGGTGGGACTTGATCCAAAGCAGGTTGCAGAAATTAGGGATTTAATTAAAGAGCTTCGTGGTCATCATACAATTATTTTATCAACGCATATTTTACCTGAGGTGCAAGCCACTTGCGAGAGAATCATAATTATTCATCAGGGTAAGATTGTAGCACAAGACAGCCTTGATAATCTCTCAAACATGATGCGTGGTCAGAGAAAAGTGCATTTAAAAGTGAGAAGACCTTCTGAAAGGCTAAATCAAGTTTTAAGTGAAATCTCAGGCGTTGCAAAAGTTCGAGGCGGAATTGGAGCTGGGGAGTGGCATCTAGATGCAGATGAAAAAGAAGAAGTTCTAGAACATATTGCTTCTAAGGTGGTTTCAGAAGGAGTGGGGCTTTTAGAGCTGAGTTCTGAAAAAGCCAGCCTGGAGGATATTTTCTTAAAACTCACATACGGACAAAATCAAGCGGAGGTTCGACAATGAAGAAAATGATGACCATTGCATCTAAAGAGTTTCGCGGATTTTTAGTAACTCCAAGTTTTTATTTTGTGTGTTTTTTATGTTTTATGATTTTTGGTTGGGTTTTTTATATAAGACTTGGTGCCTTTTCAGAAATGATCCATAGTGCTATGTTTCAGCAGGGAGTGCCGCAACAGCAACTCAATATTCACTATGCTGTATTTATGAGCCATTTATCGCAGCTCAATTTATTATTAATTTTTGTGGTTCCGGCTCTGACCATGAGGCTTCTTTCAGAAGAAAAAAAGATGCGCACATTTGATTTGCTATTAACCTCGCCGATTACTTCTGTAGATATTGTAGTGGGTAAGTATTTTGCAGCTCTTGGTGCTATTTTTATAATCGTGTTTCTGTCTTTTTTATTTCCACTGATGACTAGTTTTTCTGTAGGCATTTCGTGGGGAACTTTGCTCATAGCTTATTTAGGTTTATTTTTAGTAGCGGCCATCTACACAGCAATGGATTTATTTGCCTCTTCGCTAACAGAGTCTTCGCTAATAGCTTTTGTGATGGCCATTATTTTAAATATTTCAGTATGGTTTATTGGTTTTGGAGCAGATGCAGTGGATAGTGCCACAGCAAGG
>CAYMKD010000035.1:0-13022 GCA_964390435.1 uncultured Pseudobdellovibrionaceae bacterium
CGGCAATCCTTGCACCTGCTGTTCGACGGTGTGCCCGACCGCGTGGACCCACAGGATTAATTGCTGGTAGTCATTCTTTTGATTTAGAAGTGACTGATAACGCGGGCAATATTGATACAGCAACACATAACTGGACAATTGATTTAACAGCTCCAGTTGCAACTATTACCAGTTATCCAGCAAACCCTACAACAGATACAACAGCAGCATTTACTGTGACAGGCACAGACGCAGATAGTGGTGTGGCTACAATTGAATGTAAACTAGATGCAGGAGCTTATGCAGATTGTTCGGGTGGAACGGCTAACTATTCAGGCATTGCAGATGGTAGCCATACTTTTTCTCTTCAAGTTACTGATAATGCAGGTAACACTGATACAGCCACTTTTACTTGGGTTGTAGATACAACCGATCCTGTGGCAAGTATAACAAGTCACCCTTCAGATCCAACAACGAGTACTGGTGCTACTTTTAATATTACAGGCACAGATACTGGTGGCAGCGGAATTGCGGCAATAGAGTGTCGACTCAATGCAGGTTCATGGACAGATTGTTCTGGTGGAAGTATAAGCTATACAGGCTTAGGAAATGCCAATCATAGTTTTGATGTTAGAGCTACAGATAATGTTGGCTTGACAAATACGGCTAGCTTTACTTGGTTAGTGAGCAATGATGCTGTTACGATTAGTATCACTTCTGCTCCTGCGGCTCGCGTAAATAGCGTTAATGCATCATTTTCATTTACGGCAAGTCATCCGTCAGGAATTTCAGGATATGAGTGTCAAATAGATGGTGGTGGTTATAGTGCATGTACTTCGCCAAAAGCTTATGCTGGTGTAAGTGAGGGGAACCATACATTTGATGTGCGAGCGACTTCAAATCTTGCGCAAACTGCTACTGCTTCACATAGTTGGACAATTGATATAACAGGTCCAACTACGACCATCACATCAGCTCCAGCAGCAAATATTAAAGTCACTACTGCAACTTATATTTTTAATGCAACAGATCCAAACAGTGGAACTGTGGCTTCTTTTGAATGTCAGGTAGATGGTGGTGGCTATAGTGCTTGTACTTCGCCACAAAATTTAACTTCTTTATCTGAAGGAGCACATACTTTTGATGTTCGAGCTATTGATAGTGTGGCCAATACAGGAGCGGCTGCAAGCAATTCATTTACAGTGGATTTAACAGTACCAGTAGCTACGATCACTTCAGCTCCTTCTGTTGAAACAAGTAGTACTGCTGCTAATTTTACTGTCACTGCCACAGATGCTCTTAGTGGTGTTGCCACGGTTGAATGCCGTATTGATGCGGGTTCATGGACAGATTGCAGTGGTGGAACTTCTAACTATACGGGCTTATCAAATGGAAGCCATAGTTTTGATTTAAGAGTAACTGATAATGCAGCTAATGTAAGTACAGCTTCACATAATTGGCTCGTGGATGTAACGAATCCAATTGCAACCATCACAAGTCAGCCATCAAATCCAACATCTAACACTACAGCTACTTTTACAGTAACAGGAACTGATGCTGATAGCGGAGTGGCCTCTATAGAATGTCGTATAGATGGCGGGGCGTATGCTGATTGTAGCAGTGGTACGGTAAATTACACGAGTCTTTCAAGTGCTAGTCATACTTTTGATTTATTAGTAACTGATGATGTGGGCAATACAGCAACAGCAAGTTATACATGGCTTGTAAGTACAGATTCTCCAATTGTAAATATCACTTCAGCTCCAGCAACACGAGTTAATGTAGATACGGCTTCATTTGATTTTAATGCCACACACGCCGCTGGAATTTCTGGATACGAATGTCAAATAGATGGTGGTGGTTATAGTGCATGTACTTCGCCAAAAGCTTATGCAAGTTTAAGTGAGGCAAGTCATACATTTGATGTGCGAGCGACTTCAAATTTAGGACAAACTGCAGTTGCAAGTCATACTTGGACGGTGGACTTAACAGGTCCAACAACAACAATATCTGCATCCCCAGCAACATATATTAAAGTGGATACAGCAAACTATACTTTCAGTGCTACAGATCCTAATGGTGGTTCAATTGATCATTATGAATGTAAGTTAGATAGTGGCTCATGGGCAACATGTACTTCTGTTCATAGCTTAAGCTCACTAAGTGAGGCGAGCTACACATTCCAAGTTCGTGCGGTGGATAGTGTTAATAATACCGGGGCTGCTGATTCACATTCATTCACTGTGGATTTAACTATTCCCACAGCTTCAATTGGTTCAAAACCAGCCTTAGAAACAACAAGCACTACTGCTAATTTTACAGTGACTAGTGGTGATACGGGCGGAAGTGGCCTTGCAACAACTCTTTGTCGTATTGATGGTGGTTCATGGACAGATTGCAGTGGTGGAACTTCTGATTACACGAGTCTTGCAGAAGGAAGTCATACGTTTGATTTAGAAGCTGCAGATAATGCAACTAATACTAATACAGTTTCTTACACATGGCTTATAGATTTAACAAATCCGGTTGCTTCAATTACAGGAGCTCCTGCTAATCCAACTACAAGTGCAACAGCTGCCTTTACATTTACAGCAACAGATACAGGAAGTGGCGTAAATACAGTTGAGTGCCGAATTGATAGTGGTTCATGGGTAGATTGCAGTGGTGGAACCGCTAACTATTCAAGTTTAGCTGATGGAAGTCATACATTTGATGTGAGAGTGACTGATGATGTGGGCTTAACAGCTACAGATAGTTATACATGGTTAATCAGTAACGCGCTTCCTGTAGTTAATATTACAAGTGCGCCAGCAGCCCGAGTTGCAACAGATGCTGCTTCATTTGATTTTAATGCCACACACGCCGCTGGAATTTCTGGATACGAATGTCAAATAGATGGCGGTGGATACAGTGCATGTACTTCGCCAAAAGCTTATGCAAGTTTAAGTGAAGGAGATCACACATTTGATGTGCGAGCGACTTCAAATTTAGGGCAAACCAATACAGCCAGCCATGCATGGACAGTGGATTTAACAGGTCCAACAACGACGATCACATCAGCTCCAGCTGACTACATTAATATTACTTCAGCAAGTTACAGTTTTAATGCGACAGATCCAAATAGTGGAACCGTAGGATCTTATGAGTGTAAAGTAGGAGCAGGAAGTTGGTCGGCTTGTACTTCGCCGGAAAACTTAGCAGCTCTAAGTGAAGGAGCTTATACGTTTAGCGTTCGAGCTATCGACAATCTAAGTAATGTGGGTTCAGCAGTAAATGATTCGTTTACAGTGGATTTAACAAACCCAATTGCAACAATTACTTCAGCTCCAGCTCTTAAAATTAATAGCACCAGTGCCAACTTCAGTGTGAGTGCATCAGATGCTTTAAGTGGTGTGGCATCGGTTGAATGTCGTATAGATGGTGGATCTTATACTGATTGCAGTGGCGGAACATCTAACTACACAGGATTGAGTGCTACAAGTCATACTTTTGATTTACTAGTAACGGATAATGCGGGTAATACTCATTCGGCCTCTCATACTTGGTTGATAGATATGACAGCACCAACGGCTTCAATTACAGGAACTCCGACAGATCCAACTACTAGTACAACTGGTAATTTTACAGTGAGTGCTTCAGATGCAAGTAGTGGAATATCAACAGTACAATGTCGTATTGATGGTGGGTCATATACAGATTGTAGTGGTGGCTCAGCTAGCTATACAAGCTTAGCAGATGGCAGCCACACTATGGATTTATTAGTAACAGATCAAGCTGGTAACACAGCTTCTGATAGCTTTACTTGGCTCATTAGCAATGCGGCTGTTTCTTTAAGTATCACTTCAGCTCCGGCGGCTCGTCTTAATGATGTGAACGCTTCGTTCTCATTTAACGCTACTCACCCATCTGGAATTTCTGGATACGAATGTCAGATAGATGGCGGCGGGTATAGTGCATGTACTTCACCAAAAGCTTATGCAAGTTTAAGTGAAGGAGATCACACATTTGATGTACGCGCGACCTCAAATCTTGGGCAAACAGCTACTGAAAGCCATGCATGGACAGTGGATTTAACAGGCCCAACAACGACTATTACATCTTCTCCAGCTAGCTACATCAATATTACTTCAGCAAGTTACAGTTTTAATGCAACAGATCCAAATAGTGGAACTGTGGCATCTTATGAGTGTAAAGTGGGGGCAGGAAGTTGGACGACTTGTACTTCACCAGAAAACTTGGCTGCTTTAAGTGAAGGTGCCTACACATTCCAAGTTAGAGCTATCGATAATGCTTCTAATACAGGAGCAGCAGCAAGTGATTCATTTACGGTGGATTTAACAAATCCAATTGCAACAATTACTTCAGCTCCAGCTCTTAAAATTAATAGTACCAGTGCCAACTTCAGTGTGAGTGCATCAGATGCTTTAAGTGGTGTGGCATCGGTTGAATGTCGTATAGATGGTGGATCTTATACTGATTGCAGTGGCGGAACATCTAACTACACAGGATTGAGTGCTACAAGTCATACTTTTGATTTACTAGTAACGGATAATGCGGGTAATACTCATTCGGCCTCTCATACTTGGTTGATAGATATGACAGCACCAACGGCTTCAATTACAGGAACTCCAACAGATCCAACAGCAAGCACATCTGCTAACTTTACAGTGAGTGCTTCAGATGCTAGCAGTGGATTATTGACAGTGCAGTGTCGTATAGATGGTGGATCTTATACTGATTGCAGTGGCGGAACATCTAATTACACAAGTCTTGCAGATGGTAGTCACACTTTTGACTTATTAGTAACAGATCAAGCTGGCAATACGGCTTCTGATAGCTTTACTTGGCTCATTAGCAATGCGACACCATCTTTATCTATTACAAGTGCACCGGCCTCTCGTGTTACAAGTACAAGTGCTAGCTTTACCTTTAATGCCACTCATCCAGCAGGAATTTCTGGCTACGAGTGTCGTATAGATGGTGGTAGTTATACATCATGTACATCAATTAAAACATATACTGGTTTAAGCGAAGGTGATCATAGTGTAGATATTCGGGCGACTTCAAATTTAGGTCAAACATCTACTGCTTCACATAGTTGGACAATTGATACAACTGGACCAACGACTTCTATTACTGTGAATCCATCAAATCCAACAAGCTCAACGGGAGCAAGTTTTACTTTCTCTGCAACAGATCCAAATAGTGGAACTGTTGCATCTTATGAGTGTAAAATGGATGCTGATTCGTGGGGTGCTTGTACTTCAGTTAAAACTTACGCAGGTCTGAGTGCTGCGAGCCATACATTCCAAGTACGTGCTATTGATAGTTTAAATAATACCGGGGCCGCTGCAAGCTATACATGGCTTATTGATACAACAGCTCCATCAATTAGCATTACTTCATCTCCAAGTAATCCAACTCACAACGATACTTCTGCATCTTTTAGTTTCACTATAACAGAAGCTCAAACTTCAGTTTCTACTACAGAATGTCGTATGGATGGTGGATCTTGGTCAAGTTGTTCGTCTCCAAAATCTTATGCAGGGTTAAGCACAGGAAGTCATACATTTGATGTTCGTTCAACAAATACAGTAGGTTTAACTGGAACTGCTTCACACACGTGGACTATTTATACATACTCGTGGAGTACGGGTTCATGGGGGGCTTGCTCAGTTTCACAACCAGCTTATACTTATGGTTCATGGGGTTCATGTGATGCCAATTGCGGTGGTGAATGGACACGTACGGAAACATGTCCGGTAGTCAATGGTACAGAAACGCGTACAGTTCAGTGTATTCGAAATGATGCTACAGTAGTTGCGGATGGGTTTTGTTTAGCTGCCAAACCATCAACTTCACAGGCTTGTAGTCGTGGTGGTGGTTCAGATTGTAATACCCCGTTAGGCACAAAACAAAAATGTAATATCCTAACTTGTGGCCCTTATCCTCCTGGCGGGTATGATGCTACCTATTATTAAGTAGCACTTTTAAGTTAGGAGTTTTAGAGTGATTAAACAGCGCTTACTCTTAGGATTATTAGTTGGGATAAGCGCTCTTACTGCACTTCTAGGCTTTTTTGCCGATTCAGAAATTTGGTCTCTAACACATGCGCAAGCTCTTTGGTTAAATCCAATTGAGAGTGAATATTTGCGTCGCCCCCTTTTTAACCTACTGCTTTGGTGCACAAGTGTTTTCTCTGATTTAGTTGAACATCAACTCTTAATTGCAAGAGCATTATTTTATTTAAACTCTATTCTCACTCTCTACTTTGTCTATAAAATTGCAAAGCAGCTCACCAATTCTATAAATGTGGCTACAATCATTGTGCTTTGGCTTCTTATATCTTGGTCTTGGGTAACACAAAGTTATCGCCTAAGAGCGGACTTACTCGCAGTGACTCCAATATTAATAGGACTATTTTACTGGCTTAAAGATGTGGGCTGCAGACGCAGTTATATTTTTTGGTTAGGAGCTTTGCTAATAACTCCTAAGTCTATTTTTATGCTTTTTTCACTGTGGCCAATCGTTTTAGATTTCACAAAAATTAAAAAAAATAAATTAAATATTTATGCAAGTTTATTTGGCGGGATTCTTATTTTAGCTATTTTTATTCAATATGGGGTTTTAACTCAAACCCTTAATTATTATGTAGGCTCTTTAGAGCAAATTAAAATTTTTTATTATCCTAAGCAATTTTTATTAAAAAATCCTCATTGGGTTATTTTATTCTTATCTTTAGTTGTACTTTGCTTTAAATCTCAACATATCAAACAAATTAGGTCTTCAGTATTAGTGATTTTAACATCCTTGTTATTTATATGTTTGCACACAGAGAAGCTACCTTTTTATTTGGCAAGTTGGATGCCATTACTTGGAATATTTATGATTTATTCTCTTTGGATACTTAAGCCTAAAATATTTGAGGCAAAATATACTCATTTGGTATTGAATGTGTTCGCAGTAATTTCTATTTGTATGCATATTTATGTGTGGCGAAGTCATAATAACTTAAGTCAAATTGCCAATATTAAATTTTTTAAAAGTTACTTAAATAGTTATTCGGATCGGATTAGCTACGATACCTTGGGTTTATTTACTCAAAATATACCACGTGGATATTCAACCTATATGGCAGAGGCAGAGCCAACCTTAAATAAAAAGAGACTAGAAGAAATTAAATTAATAAAACCAGATTTTATTTTTTTTGAAAATAAAATGTACTTATTAGGTCCAGAGTTTTCAAAATTTTTAAGCGAAAATTACTTGCGCACAGCCAAGGGATTATACCTTAAAACCTTAATGATAAAACCAGAAGGTGACAAACTAGATATGCAAAATATCTCATCTGAGATGATTAAAAAATACCGTCTAAGATTAGATCGCCCTCTTATATTTACTATAATTTTCTTTAAAGACGACGGCCATGGAAGTGGTCCAGATGACTATGGTGTTAAAACTCCTTTTCATGCCCTACGTTTAGAACTGCCTTTAGCTGATCAATATGTTGCAGTCCCTAAGGAAACAGCATTTATAAAAATCACACCTTTTAAAGCTCCAGATGACACTGATCATAAGTCTTTAGGCGGTTTATTTCGTTTCGACGGAGAAATTTAAAATAGGGATATTTGTTCAACTCTTTGGGGTTCAATGACTTTGTTCCAGGAGCGAATTTCAATATTAAGCTCTTCGCGCCACCGCGGCAGAAATCGGGAAATCAATTCAGGACTTAAAATATCTTCTGGTTGATGAACAAAAAAATAAATTTCTTTAAGTCCTAGATTTTGCCAAGTTTTAATTCTTATTAACCAATCCTCAAGACGTTTTTCATCACTTGGGTGAAGCTCATTGCCTACAAATCTAATAAAAGCATATGGGCAAGTGAGAGAACTGTGAAGAATATCACGTCTTCCAGCAACATCGGTAATCACGGCCGCTTGATTTTTATTGTAGAGAAGTTGATACACCTTTTCTTTTAAATGACCTTGTTCAAACCAGCTGCTATGGCGAAACTCAATGGAAAGCTTCATATTTTTTGGGACTAAGCTTAAAAAGGCTTGAAGTTTGGGAAGTTCATCAAAACCAAATTGGGGTGGCAGTTGTAAAAAAGAGGTCCCTAAGTTAGGTTTAAAATTTTTGATACTTAGACAAAAATCCTTTAAATCTTCTCGGCAATTAATAAGATTTTTTTGATGGGAGATAGTTTTAGGTAGTTTGGGGCAAAACATAAAATCTTTAAGGACCTGACTCTGCCACCTAATGACTTTGTCAATTTGTGGAGTTCCATAATAAGTAGTATTGAGCTCAATGCTATTAAACTGTTCAGAATACAGGCGAACAAAATTTGTAGCTTGCGCCTTTTTTGGATAGACATAGCCCAGCCATTGTTTGCAGCTCCATGATGTTGTACCTATATAGAGTTTAAGTGGTAAACTTGCATCGTGAGAGTGCTTTAGGTGACTATTTCTATAGTCGTCTTGTGGGAGATCAAATTTAATATTGTCGATATTGTTTAATTTACCAAATTCCATAATATTTCAAAAATTAAGATTTACTATCATAATGCTTAAGCCTATTGTTTTACTTATGCAATCAGACTCAGGGGCAAACAAGTCAATTGTGCTTTTCGACGGAGTGTGCAATCTCTGTAACGGCTTTATTGACTGGCTTATAAAAAATGATAAAAATAATTCTTTTAAAGTAGGCTCTTTACAATCCGAAACAGCTAAAAAAATTCTTGCTAAACATGCTCAACCATCAGATCAAATTGACAGCGTCGTTCTTATTTCAGAAGGTCAGATTTACCGCGAATCAAAGGCCATTTTTTATATATTTAAAAAAATAGGTTTTCCTTATTATATTATAAACTTGTTTTCTATTTTGCCCCAGGCTATCACAGATTGGGCTTATCAATTGATAGCAAAAAATCGCTATCGTCTCTTTGGCCGTAAGGAGAGCTGTAGATTGCCTACAGAAATTGAAAAATCACATTTTTTAAGTGATGAAGAGCCTTTTATTTAAAATAAATTAATTACATTTTCTGGGCTTCTTGCAAAAGTGAGTTAATGAGAGCTTGATCCTCCAGAGGGCTAAGAGATCTGCAAGACTCAAAACGAAAAGACCACTTTTTCTTTATGGTTTGTTGTTCTGTTTCATCTGTGGGTTTTGAAGCATATATCTCTAGGCTTTCGCTATGAGCTAGTTGGGGTTTATTATTAATATCTTTGCCAACATTGGTTCGAGTTACGTGAGTGCTTGATAAATTATGCCCTTTAAGGCCAAGACCGATATGGCCTCGTTTAAAGCAACTCACAATTATATTTGTTTGAGTTGTAATAGAGCAAGGCAAATCCTGCCCCCAGTGTTCGCTCTCATGTAGTATTGCAGATTGATTTGATTTTTGTATTTTAACAAAAGCTGTGAAGAGGCCATTTTTTTGCGGGAGCAAATAAAAGCGAACATAAGAGTTAGAGGGCAAATCTTGATTAACACAAGTAAAACCCGCTGCCACAGCCAGTGAAGATTGACTCAAAATGAGAAAAAAACTTATAAGAGAATATGATAATTTCATCATTCTATACTAGTCCTTCTTAAAACGACCCCTTCAGAAGATTAGCACATAAACATTTATTCTCATATTGAAGCTCTGTTTTTTTGAATTAAAGTTAGAGTGTCAAATATTGATACATTATTTGTTTCAATCCAACCCACTAAGCTCAAGATTAGGTGCATCGTCAAACTTCTTTACATTTTTGGAGTATAATTAAAGGATGTCGAACGTGAAAGTAAATACTTTATTTAAAACCCTATTTATGCTTGGACTAGTTCTTAGCTCTGCAGGGTGTTTTGAGAGCGATTCGAGCCCCCAAGTTATAGAGAGCTCTACGGTTGTAGATATTGACCCTGAAGAAACGCCCCCTGCTCAGCAGGCTCCTGATCCAAACTCTATTGTATGTGATCCTTTTAATGCTAATGGTGGTGAGAGAACTCAAGGGATTAAAGCTCAACTTTATTATCTTGAAGATGGGCAACCACAGTATAACTATATAAGTGATTACTTTAACTATGGCACATCTGTTACAGGTGTGGACTTATTTTTTAACCAATTGTTTATTCCAACTCGTCCTTTTGATCGTGGTTTTACGACTCAAGGAGGAGTCACTTTAACTAACCTACAGGGCAATACTCTTTATGAGTGGTTTGCCTTAAAGTTTTCAGGACAAATTCGTCTTAGTAGTCAAGATGCCGAGGGTCTTTATCAGTTTGCTTTATTATCAGATGATGGTTCTCTTTTAAAGATGGATAACGGTACAGAAATGGCAGAACTAATAAACAGCGATGGTTTTCACTCTACTAAACTATCTTGTGCAACTCAGCCAGTGCAGCTGACATCTGCAAGTCGTATGAATTATGAAATTGATTATTTTCAAGGGCCTCGCTTTCATATTGCAATGACTTTGTTATGGCGACCTTGGAGTGATTCAGATTACAGTGATCCTCTTTGCGGCAAACAGGGAAATGCTACATTCTTTGATTCTACACAAAACCCTCCCGCACCTAAAACAGCTTACAATCAGTTATTATCTCGTGGATGGAAGCCTCTAGCACCTGAGAACTATAGTCTTAAAGAGGAAGATGGTGATAATCCTTGTAATGATCCCGCACCTGTACTTAGTAATGTTGCCATTGCTAATATAGCAACCAATGGTTTCACCATGACTTGGAATACAGATATCGGCTCTACTTCAAAGCTCATTGTCACTCTGTCTGATGGAAGTCTTGCTTATGAATCTCCAATAGATTCCAGTCTAGTAACAAGTCATTCAGTTACAGTTTCAAGCCTTTCGGCCAATACGGTTTATCGTGCAAAGGTTCAGTCAAAATCAAGATCAGGACTTATGACTGAGAGTCTTGAGCTTTCAGTTAGAACTCGTAGGTAAAGCTGAAGAAATAGCTTAACTACTTGTTTTTATTTGCCGATTTTAATGTATCGACAAGGACGGGAACATTGCGCTTATCAATTAGATACAAATTTCTTTTAGCTATTAGTTCGCTACTCTTTTTTTGTGTCGCAGTGTATTTATGGCTAGCTTTAAGTATTTTTAAACAAGATAAAATTGAATTAGTTTTTGATTACAATCGCAACTTAGTCAGTCAAGTTGCTAGTGAATTTGAAAGCAGTTTAAAAACAACATCTGATAAAATGAAGCTACTCACTTTTTTTATGGCTTCTCAGCAAAAAGGTATGAGCGACTTTATTAATAATCTTTTGCTAGAAGATCGCTACATTGTATACATGCAAATCCAGCAGGGTCTTAGTGACGGAAAACCTTTATTTGTTTCAAAAGAATTTTTAGAAACCTATGGTGTAACGGAAGAGTATTATCAAGAAAGTTTAGGCAAGTTACGACCAGTTCCTGTAGAGGAAATTCAAACTCTTGGAGAAAAGGTATGGAATGCCAGTCTACCGGATGGACCAGCGCTTATTGGTTATGGAAAGAGTATAATTAAAGAAGATGAGCGTGGCCGTCCTTTAGCGCAATATATTGTGATTAGTTATTTGCGTGCAGATCCACTTTTATCCATTTTAAAGACAGAGCAACTTAGCCGCATTGCTATTTTAAATGAAGAACAGCAAGTCATAATGCATTCAGATTCACAGGTAATGCAAAATGCTCAAAAGTTAGATGATTCATTTATAAAGCAGATTAAAGCGCAGCCTGTACAAACCAGCGTTTTAAATTTTACAAATCAAGAAGGTCATAAAATTTTAGCTGCTTATTCAAAGATTCGCTCAGCAAATATGATTGTGATTTCTTCAGTTGATAGCAAAAAAGCCTTTATGGTGGTTGAACAGTTTGTGCTTCGAACAATCATGTTTTCTTCTATCATTGCAACACTCGCATTTCTAGTAGCTATTTTGTTTTCTAGATCACTTACAAGGCCAATAGATACTTTAGTTGAAGGTATGGACCAGGTGGCTGAAGGAAATTTAAATACAAGTATCAATGTAAAAAGTCGAGATGAAATTGCCTTATTAGCTAAGTCATTTAATAAAATGATTAGTGATTTGAAGTCTTCTAGGCAAAAGCTAGAAGAGAGTCACCGTAACTTGGAAATAAAAGTTCAAGAAAGAACAGCTGAGCTACAAGAGCAACACAGAGTAGTGCAAAGAACTCAGCAAGCCTTAGAGCGCACAACACGTTTAGCTGCTATCGGGGAAATTGCAGGACGTGCTGCTCACGAAGTATTGAATCCACTAACAAGCGTCTTGATGAGACTTAGTAAAATTAAAGATCGACTTGATAAGCAAAAAAAAGAAACACTCAATTTATTCTCTGATTTGCGTGTGGGATGGAAGCATGATTTTGATAAGGGAGGTTTTAACCACCTTTTAAGTGAGTGGCAAAAGCCCTCGAAAGTAGATCCCTCGCTTTCGCTCTGGGAAGAGGACATGCAAAATTTAGAAAGTATAGATAATTATCTGACAAATGACTTTGAGAATTTAGTAGAAGACATTGGTTTTTTGAACAGTGAGGGTTTAAGAATAAATCGAATCATTCAAGGAATGAGATCTTTAAGTGTTGTGCGAGCTGAGTTGAAAAAATACTCTATTAATCAACTCATCAAAGATGCTGAGCAGACTTTGAAGGATGCTGCCGAAAAATCTAATATTCATATTAATACACATTTTGATGCTCAAGACGATCAGGCCTTGGTAGATAAGGATGAATTTATCCAAGTTATTGTTAACTTGCTCAGAAATTCTATGCAATCAATTGCAGAAAAACAAATGCAAATTTCTAATTTAAAGGGACTTGTAACTGTTGATGTATCTAACCTTGATAATAATCTTTTAGTTAAAATATCAGATAATGGCATTGGTATTCAAAAAGAAGATCAGGCCAAGTTATTTGATTCGCAGTTTTCTACAAAGCCTAAAGAAGAGGGAACAGGATTAGGCTTAAGTATTAGTCGTAGATTTGTCAGAGCTTTTAATGGAGATTTAATTCTAAAGTTTTCTGAACCAGGTCATGGGGCAG
>CAYMKD010000036.1:0-12985 GCA_964390435.1 uncultured Pseudobdellovibrionaceae bacterium
AGGCCATGGATGGCCGTCCCAACTTTTAAAGGATTTAAGGAATTTATCTTATTCATTCTTGTAGGAACAATCAAATGGGGCAGTTTCTAAAAACTAAAAACTGCCCCACATGATTGTGCTGAGTTTAGAGCTCAGCTTCATTCTTATCATCATACTCATTTAAGAAATCTTCGCTATTAACGTCATCTTCATCTGTCTCTTCTTCTGCGGCAAACTCAAGCTCTTCAGCTTCAAGTTTTGCTTCAAGAGTTTTGTTATCTGAGTTCTGAACTTCGTCACTTGAAGTCTGAGCGGATTCCTCTGTAAAACTCTCACCTGCAATTAAAGCGGCATCATAACGTGCTAACCAATTTTTATCTCGATTAGAGACTTCTTCTCCAAGTGCAAGAGCTTCACGGATATTTTCAGCTCTCTCTTTTTCTCGCTGATCTTTTTGTCTCTTCTTCTCTTGTTCAAAAAAGTCTGTCGAAACTGAAATCTCTTGCAACTCTGAAGTGATTTTCACAAGCTCTTCTTCGCCTTGTGAGTACTTCATTGAAACTTCTTGAGCCATGGCATCAGAGAGCTTTCCTAAATTCCCACGTTGTTGACCTTCGTCTTCAGTAATTCCATCAGGCAAAAGCTCATCTATTTCACTTAAAGTTGGTAGCTCTTTAAGACTTCTTAGACCAAAAATTTCTAGAAACTTTTTGGTTGTACCATAGAGCATTGGTTTACCCGGCAGCTCACTTTTTCCAGCAAAGTTGGCAAGGCCCTTCTCCATGAGAGCTCTTAAGAGATGACCTGACTCAACTCCTCTGATTTCATCAATTTCAGATTTAATAATAGGCTGTTTGTAAGATAAAATGGCAAGCACCTCAAGTGCTGGGCCTGAAAGTTTAAAAGATCTCGTCTTAAGAGTTCTTTTTAAAAATTCCATGTTGTCTATTTTCGTGCGCAGTTGGTAGCCACCGGGAGCTTCTTCAAGAGTCACTCCACGAGTTGCTCCGGCATAATCTATAGCTATAGATTGCAGAGCCTTACGAACATGCTCCGTTTTAATATTTGTCCCTTTAAATACTTGCTTAATAGATGCAAGACTCACGGGGCGATCTGTAGCAAATAAAATACTCTCAACTATAGAAACAAGCTTTTCGGTTTCTATAAATTCAACTTCCTCAATTTCAACGGTATCAAAATCTTCTAACTCAGTACCAGAGAGATCTAAGTCTTCATTAAAAAGAGTTGTTTCTTCTTCGATATCTTCTTCTGAAGCCTCTGGCAAAAAGCTCTCTGACTCTTCTTCTGCAAAGATAGAAATTTCTTCGCCACAAGCAGCTAGCTCTTCCATCTCATCCAGAGATAATTCCTTCTCAATTTCATTTTTTTTATTTTTAGACTTCAAGTTCTCCTCCTTCACGAGGCTCTTCATTTATTAAATCAAGCTCTTCTTCAGCTTTAAGAATCTCCTCATCACTAGCCACTTCTAACTGTGACAAGACAGACTCTACTGGCTCACTTTCGATTAGAGGAACAGCTGCACTATCAATAAAATCTAAATCCACCAACTCCCCTTGAATCATCATACTTTCAGTTTCGGCAAAAAGATTTGAGGCCACCTGCTCTGCTCCAACGCTATTATACTCTTCAACTCTGGAGAGCGCATCATCATCAATGGCTTTTTGTGTTTCAATATAAATTTCACCAAAATTTTCATTTTGATAAAGATGCACAAAACCCATTTTAGCCAGCTCTAGTGCTGAGAGAAAAGTAATAAGAAGTTGCCGCTTTTTCTCTTCAAGACTTACAAGCAAACTACTTAAAAGTGTTTTTTGTCCAATGATCAAGCGATCTTTAATTTCTAAAATTCGACTAGCAATAGATTGAGCCTTATGACCCACCTGATGAATTCTTTTCTCTGCTGATTTAATAATTTTACGAAAAGTTGAGATTAAAGAAAAAAGTGCGTTGTCTTCTAAGATGATCTCTTCATCCTGCGGTTTTAAACTCTCTCTTTGGCCACGCAGCCAGACATCACGCCCTACAAGAGGACGTTCATATAGTGTTTTGCCGGCTTCTTGGTATTTTTGATATTCAATAAGTCTTTGTACGAGCTCTTTTCGAGGATCTTCGCTCTCTACAATCTCACCGTTTTCATCATATTGAGGAAGAAGCAATCGACTTTTTATATGAATCAAAGTTGCTGCCATGGCAATAAACTCACCAGCTACTTCAAGGTCGAGTTCTTTCATCATTTTTATATAATCAAAATACTGTTTCGTAATTTCATTAATATTAATATCAAGAATATTCATTTCTTCTTTACGAATTAAATAAAGGAGTAAGGCTAAAGGACCTTCAAATTGGCTGATTTGAACATGAATACTCAAAACTAAATTCTCCCCGATTGAAACTTCATGGCCGCACGGACTATTTTTATAGTCTCACCGGCCACTTTACGAGCCTTTTCGCTGCCTTCGGAAATGATTGAATCAAGGAGAGCTGGATTGTTCAAGAATTCTTTTTTCTTTTCTCGAGGTTTTTCACTTAACTTGTTGATATTATCAGCTAATCGAGCTTTACAATCACCACAACCAATGCCTGCTGTGCGACAGCCATGGGCGGCCCACTTTAAATCTTCCTCTGTGGAAAAAAGCTTATGGTAGGCGTAAACGGGACAAACCTCAGGATCCCCCGGATCTTCTCTGCGAACTCTTTGTGGATCCGTCACCATCTGATTCACTTTTTTGCGAATGCTTTTTTCGTCCTGAGTAAGAGCCAGATCATTACCATAAGATTTAGACATTTTCCGCCCATCTAAACCTGGCACTAAGGGAGTCTTTGTTAACAAAGGCTGAGGCTCTGGAATTTTAGCTTTGTAAATATGATTAAATCTTCTGATAATCTCTCGACTTAGTTCTAAGTGGGCCACTTGATCTGCACCCACTGGCACTACCTTGCCTAAATAAACAGCAATGTCTGCCGCCTGTAAAACTGGATAAGCTAAACGCCCTAAGTTATGAGTATCTGTTTGCTTTGCTTCCTCAATGGCATCCTTCCATGTAGGCACTCTCTCAAGCCATCCCAAAGGGGTTAAGTTTGCAAAAATCATAAAGAGCTCGAGATGCTCAGGCACTAAACTTTGCACAAAAACTGTGCACTTATCTGGATCAACTCCCCAAGCCAGCCAATCTGCTAGCATGCTTCTCATCCAAGCATCGATTTCGCGAGAGTCTTTGTAAGAGCTCGTCATTCCATGCCAGTCCATTAAGCCAAAGAAACATTGATGCGTGTTTTGCAGCTCAAGCCAGTTGCGTAACACTCCAAAATAATGACCAAAATGCAAAGGACCAGTAACGCGCATACCACTCATTAAACGCGTTGGAGCTGACATCAGCCTAGGCCTCCCATAGCAAGCCTAAGTAAGAAATTGTGAGCCATAAATACAGGTACTGATAAAAACCTTAAGCTTCCACTGATGACTAAGAATAACAAAATGATTCCCATAATTGGCTGACTGGCTTCTAGCTTACGATTAATATCTTCTGGTAAAAATCTGGCAAGCACTTTACCGCCATCGAGCGGATGAATAGGTATCAAATTAAAAATAGCTAAGAATAAGTTAATCACTATAAAAAATTGGAGGATGTTTTGTGTATCGCGAAGAATCGCAATATGCACAAAATTATGCTGAATCACTGCAACTAAAATAGTTCCTACAATAGCTAAAAATACATTTGAGAGAGGGCCTGCTAAAGCAATCCAAAACATATCTGCTCTTGGATTTTTTAAATTGCGTTCATTCACAGGCACCGGCTTTGCCCAACCAAAAAAGATATTTAGTCCAGTAACAATGGCCATGATAGGTAGGAGTAAAGTGCCAATAAAATCCATATGAGCCATAGGATTAAGCGTTAGCCTTCCCATAAGTTCAGCGGTTCGATCCCCTCTCATTTTGGCTACAAACCCATGCGCCCACTCATGAAAACATAGGGCAAATAAGAAAGGCACATACATAATGGCGAGCTTAGCTCCAATTGCGTATAAATCCATAGAGTTAAAAACTACTTGAATCAAACTAGACTGTCACTCACTGAGCCAATATGAGTTTTTTTACGCTCAGTGGCAAATGATCAGAGAGATGACCTAAGCTCTTGTTTTATGTTAGTTTTAACTATCTTTTAAGGAGAATCTAACATGCAAGATGCCAGGCCCGCTCTCACCAGCCTTTCTGAAGATGAAATTGCTTTTCGTGATGCTATTCGTTCCTTTGCTGAAAGTGAGATCAAACCTCTCGTAGGCTCTATGGACGAAGAAGCAAAAATGAAGCCTGAACTTGTCAAAAAGCTTTTTGAAATGGGCCTGATGGGTATTGAAAGCCCCGAAAAATACGGTGGTGCTGGCAGCACTTTCACTATGGCTTGTCTGGCTGTTGAAGAACTAGGAAGAGTTGATGGCTCGGTCAGCGTTCTTGTGGATGTTCAAAACACTCTTGTGACCAATGCTTTTTTAAGATGGGGTAATGAGGAGCAAAAACAAAAGTACTTATCAAAAATGTCTACAGAATGGGTGGGGGCTTACGCACTCTCTGAGAGTTCGAGTGGCTCAGACGCTTTTGCTTTAAAACTTAAAGCTGAAGCCAAAGGGGATAAGTATGTCCTCAATGGCCACAAGCTTTGGATTACCAATGCCAATGAAGCCGATGTTTTTATTGTTTTTGCAAATGTTGATTTTGCCCAAGGCTATAAAGGAATTACGGCTTTTATAGTCGAGAAATCATTTCCTGGTTTTAAAGTTGGCAAAAAAGAAGACAAGCTAGGCATTCGTGCCAGCTCGACATGCGAACTTATTTTTGAAAACTGTGAAATTCCAAAAGCCAATGTTTTAGGTGAAGTCGGCAAAGGTTATAAAATTGCTATTGAAACTCTCAATGAAGGACGTATCGGCATTGGCGCTCAAATGGTGGGCATTGCTCAAGGCGCTTATGAGGCTGCCCTTGCTTATGTAAAAACCAGAGAGCAATTTGGCAAAGCCTTAGGACAATTTCAAGGTGTGCAGTTTCAATTAGCTGAAATGCGCACTCAATTAGAGGCCGCAAGACTGATGGTTTACAATGCCGCAAGACTTAAAGATTCTGGCCAAGATTTTATTGAGTCCGCCGCTATGGCAAAGCTCTTCTCATCCAAAGCGGCTGAGAAAATCACCTCTATTGCCATTGATCTCTTTGGTGGCAATGGTTTTACAAAAGAGTACCCCGTAGAAAAGTTCTGGCGAGATGCTAAAATCGGCCAAATTTATGAGGGAACCTCAAATATGCAGCTGCAGACTATTGCTAAAATTGAGATGGATTAAGGTTTAACTACAGGTTTCGTCGATACTGCCCACCCACTTCATAAAGAGCTTGAGTCATCTGATACAGTGAACAAGCTCTTGAGGCCTCCATCAAAGCTTCAAAAATATTTCCACCTGAGAGGACAGTTTGTTGAAGTTTCTTTAATTGGGCTTTAGCTTCGCTAGAATGTTCAGATTTAAAATCCTCACAGTTTTTTAGCTGATAATCTTTTTCTTCATAGCTTGCCCGTGCAAGTTCAATCTTTGGCGGAACATAATCTGATTTTAAAGTCTCAGGATCAATAAAAGTATTCACACCAATAATTGGCAACTCTCCAGTGTGCTTTAGTTTTTCGTAATAAAGAGACTCTTCTTGAATACGGCTTCTTTGGTACTGAGTCTCCATGGCTCCTAAAACACCACCGCGCTCATTAAGGCGCATAAATTCATCAAGGACTGCTTCTTCCACAAGATCTGTGAGCTCATCGACAAAATAGCTCCCTTGCAAAGCATTCTCATTCATGGTCATCCCAAACTCACGATTTACAATAAGCTGAATGGCCATGGCTCGTCTTACAGACTCTTGCGTTGGTGTAGTAATAGCTTCATCATAAGCATTGGTATGAAGCGAATTGCAATTATCAAAAATAGCAATGAGCGCTTGAAGCGTTGTACGAATATCATTAAAGGCAATTTCTTGAGCATGTAAGGATCTACCTGAAGTTTGAATATGATATTTTAGTTTTTGCGAGCGATCATTGGCATGATAAAGCTCTTTCATCGCAATGGCCCAAATACGTCTAGCAACTCGGCCTAGTACTGTGTACTCAGGATCTAATCCATTACTAAAAAAGAATGAGAGATTATTAGCAAACTCATCCACATTAAGTCCTCTGGCTAAGTAATACTCCACAAAAGTAAAGCCATTAGAAAGAGTGAAAGCTAATTGGCTAATGGGATTGGCCCCAGCTTCTGCAATATGATAGCCAGAAATACTCACAGAATAAAAATTGCGAATCTGTTGTTTTACAAAATACTCTTGAATATCGCCCATCATTTTTAAGGCAAAATTAATTGAAAATATGCAAGTATTCTGTCCTTGATCTTCTTTTAAAATATCAGCTTGAACTGTGCCACGCACCTGCTTAAGAGTTTCAGCTTGAACGCTTTTAAGTTCTTCTGGATTTAGTTTTCTGCCAAACTCTTTTTCTTTAAGTTCTTTTTGTTGATCAATAGCCGTGTTAAAGAAAAAAGCTAAAATCATAGGGGCTGGACCATTAATCGTCATACTCACACTTGTCGTTGGCGAGCAAAGATCAAAACCAGCATAGAGCTTTTTCATATCATTTAGAGTGCAAATACTCACACCACTCTCACCCACTTTACCATAAATATCGGGGCGGTTATCGGGATCTTGTCCGTAGAGAGTCACACTATCAAAAGCTGTTGAGAGACGCTTGGCAGGCTCTTCTTTACACAGATAATGAAAGCGTTTGTTAGTGCGCTCAGGTGGGCCCTCACCAGCAAACATTCTTTTAGGCTCTTCATCAGGTCGCTTTAGTGGGAATACCCCAGCCGTATACGGAAATTCACCTGGAACATTTTCTAGCTTTAAGTACGTAAAGCGTTCGCCCCAGTCGTTTAGCTTTGGCACCACCACTCGTCTGATTTTACTGCCACTTAAACTCTGTCTTGTTAGTGGCTGCCTAATCTCTTTGCCTCGAACATGAAATATTAAATCATCACCACTGTAGCGCTCTTTAAACTCATCCCACTTTGTAAGAGCTTGCCACTCTTGCTCTGTGAACTCCGATTTTAATGTTTCTGTTTTATTTTTTACAGACTCATCTAAATTAGGTAAAATCTTTTGCGTTGTCAGTAAAGCTTGAATTTGCTGAGCTTTTTTAGATAAATCCTCTGTACGCTTTTTGTATTTACGAATGCTACTGACAATTTCTGCTAAGTATCCCTGTCTCTCAGCGGGAATAACCACATGCTCATCTGCACTTAAGAGATCTTTTTTATATTTATCGGAGAGCTGCCAAGATTGACCCGGCTGACTTTTATTAAGAAGATCTGAGAGTTTAAAGAATAATTTATTTACTCCACCGTCGTTAAATTGTGATGCTTGAGTTAAAAAAACCGGAGCTTCACTCTCATCAAAAACCTTACGCGAACGTTTATATTGCTTTGAGACATCCCTCAGTGCATCTTTAGCACCTCTTCGATCGGCTTTGTTCACAGCAACGAGGTCTGCAAAATCAAGCATATCGATTTTTTCTAGCTGGCTCTGAGCACCAAAATCTGAAGTCATCACATAAAGACTCATATCAGAGACTTCTGTAATCGCCATATTTCCCTGACCAATGCCTGAAGTCTCAGCAATTAAAAAATCAAAATCAAGCTCTTTACAAAAATTTAAAACTTCAGGCAAAGCATTGGCAATTTCTTTGCCTGAACCTCGTGAAGCAATCGAGCGCATGTACACATGGGGTCTTGATAACGAGTTCATACGTATGCGATCGCCTAAGAGTGCCCCACCTGTTTTACGTTTAGATGGATCCACACAAATAATGCCAATTGTTTTATTTGGATAAGCGTTTAAAAATCTCTGTGTCAGCTCATCAATTAAACTGGATTTTCCCGCACCACCTGTGCCTGTAATTCCAAGAACCAAAGGCTTTATTTTTTTTGATTTAAAGGATTTAAGAAGATCTTTATTTAAAAAATCTTTTTGCCCTTCTTCAACTGCACTTAACATAAGTCCCAGAGCATGACTTGGGATGAGATCTTCATTATCTAGATTTTTTATTTGCTTAGTTTGATTCTCTTCAAAAGCTTTTAATATATTAAAATCACAATCTTTAACTATTTGTTCGATCATTCCCTCAAGTCCAAGTTTGCGACCATCATCGGGATGGAATATCTGGGCAATTCCGTAAGCTTCAAGTTCACGTTTTTCATCGTGAACGATAACTCCACCACCCCCACCATAAATTTTCACATAAGGAGCGCCACACTGTTTTAACAAGTCATACATGTACTTAAAGTACTCCATGTGACCACCCTGATAAGAACTCACACAAATCCCTTGTGCTCCTTCTTGCAGAGCTGTTTTAACAACATCATAAACAGATCGATTGTGGCCTAAATGAATGACTTCACAACCAAAATCTTGAAGAATTCGGCGCATGATATTAATACTCGCATCATGTCCATCGAATAAAGAAGCCGCAGTGACAATTCTAATTTTATGTCGAGCTTGATAAGACATCTTTATTGCCCTTGAAACTGAGCTTTACGCTTTTCAACAAAAGCCTTCGTTCCTTCACGCACATCCTGAGACTCAAATAAATCTGCAAAGTTCTCAGCCTCAAGTTGCATTCCTTGATCAATACTTAAATCAAAAGCTTGATTAATGGAGGATTTTGCTGCGGCAATAGCTAAAGGTCCACGGCTGGCAATGAGCTCTGCTGTTTTTTCTGCATGCGATAAAAGCTCTGTTTTGGGCAGCACTTTACTAACTAGCCCTAAACTGAGTGCTTCAGTGGCTGAAATCATTTCACCTGTCATAATCATTTCTCTAGCCTTTGCTAGACCGACAACACGACTTAAACGTACTGTGCCTCCAAAACCTGGAATCAAACCAAGACTCACTTCTGGCAAACCAAATTTGGCGTTCTCTGATGCATAAATAAAATCACAAGCAAGGGCTAACTCACATCCCCCACCAAGAGCAAAACCATTCACAGCAGCAATCACTGGAATTCTTAAAGTTTCAAAAATTCTTTGCACTTCTTGGCCACGCTCTGCAAACACTTGAGCCTGCTCTGAACTTAAATCAGACATTTCTTTTATATCCGCCCCTGCAACAAAAGCTTTTTCTCCAGCTCCTGTAATAATCAGAACTCGTAATTGAGAAAAAGGCATTTCATCAATTTTTGTTAAGGCTTGTTTTAATTCACTCATAAGCTCTTGATTTAAAGCATTTAAGGATTCTGGGCGATTTATAGTAAGAACACCTGTGTGATTTGACTTTAAAGTCCAAAGTAGATTTTTAAAATTCATTTATTTATTCCTATTTTTGTTCGTAATTATAAAAACCACGCCCTGTTTTTCTGCCTAGCCAACCAGCTTCTACATATTTAATCAAGAGCGGACACGCACGATACTTACTATCACCTAAGCCTTCATGAAGAACATTCATGATTGCTAAACAAGTATCAAGGCCAATAAAATCAGCAAGTGTGAGTGGCCCCATGGGCTGATTGGTTCCTAACTTCATAGCATTATCAATAGATTCTACTTCGGCAATGCCTTCGTGAAGAGTGTAAATAGCTTCATTAATCATAGGCATAAGAATGCGGTTCACAATAAAGCCTGGCATATCTTTTATAGACTCAACAAAAACTTTTTCCATTTTCTCAGCCAAAGTTCTTACTGTCGTAAAAGTTTCGTCACTTGTTTGTAAGCCGCGAATTCCCTCTACCAACTTCATAATTGGGACCGGATTCATAAAGTGCATGCCAACGACTTGAGTCGGCCTCTTTGTACTTGCAGCTAATTTTGTAATTGAAATAGAAGAGGTGTTACTTGCTAAAATAGCTGCAGGTTTAACTACTTCATCTAAGTCTTTAAAAATCTTAGTTTTAAGATCGATATTCTCGGTGGTTGCTTCAATCACAATATCACAGTCTTTTAAACCTTTAAGATCCGTTGCTGTTCCAATGCGGTTTAAAAGTGATTTCTTATGATCTTCATTCATTAATGATTTTTTTATTAAGCGATCACAACTAGAGCTAATGCTTGCAAGGGCTTTTTCTAAAGCCTGTGCAGAAACATCCATCATAATCACATCAAACTTAAAATGACTTGCAACTTGAGCAATCCCACTTCCCATTTGACCACTGCCAACCACACCAATTTTTTGAATCATTTTTCCCCCTAGGTGCCAGGCACCTTTTCCTTAAACAGTGCATTGCAAAAAACAAGACGCACTCTTAATGCGCCGCTTAAGGAAAAGGTGCCTGGCACCTATTTATACTGAGAGAACTTCAGGGGGTCAAACTTTAGAAAGCTTTGGCCTGCACTTGCCAAATAATTTTAATAAGGTCATCGTTGATGGCAGGCTCTGGCTCTAAACGTCGCTCAGCCCAAAGAGTCAGAGAGGAAAGATTTGAAGTGTCCTCAAATCTTAGCCCCATTCCCTGCGTTACCCAAAGATTGCTTAAACTCGCATCAAATTTAGTTTCTTGATAGCGAATGAGGAATTTATAATCATCAGTTAGAGAACTGGCACCATCAAAACGCCAAGACGAAAAAGGCTTTTCTTGGTCTAATTGCAGAAATTCACCATAAAGCCCCTCTAAGAGCAAAAGCGTATTTTTTGATTCATGATAAAAACTCATTTGAGCAATTCTTAGTTTAGCAGAAACAGTTGGATCAAAATTAAGTCTTGGCTCTAAATTTCCAGTGGTTGAAATAGGCTCTAGCTCTCCCACTTGACCACTCAATAGCCAGCCAAATCCTCTATCTGTTTCAAGCCCCCAAAGCCCTGAAAACCAGGCCTTAGCATCTGAGTTAGCTCCACTCTCACCATTATAGATTGTGAAGTAAGTAAAAAATGGTCTCGTGTAACTACTAAACTGTAAACCATAGTCTCTTTTAGTCACAAATCCTAAATCTTGCACATCACTGGCCGGTAACAACCAAAAGGCTTCACCCTTAAATCCTTCATAGCCTAATTTTAAAGGTAAGAGTCCAAAGCGAATATCTAAATCTCGTCCTGTTTTTTGTAACCAAAACTCAGTTAAATTTAAATCATTTTGGCTTGTAGGTGCTTTATACCAACTTGCACTTTGAACTAAATCTTTACTCCCAAAACTCATTTCAGCAAATAAATCAGCATCCCGTTGCCACTGCAGGGTTACGAAAGAGTTTTTAATTGAGAACCCTCCCGTTTGCCCTTCTTGAATAGTTCCCTGTGGTGAAAGCAAGAAGTCTTTGACCTTAAGCTCGCCTAGCTCTTCTTGAGCAAAAAGGACAGGGGGAATGAGCATGAATATAAGTAATAAAAGCGGCTTTTTCACTCTTTCTCAAGTTTAACAAAATTAAAGGCCGAGTTACGATCTTTTTAAATAGGAATCTGGCCTTGTAGCAGGTCCTGCTTCCTTCTTAAAATGAAAGTATGTGGAAACTCACTCTTACTATAACTCTCTTACCACTATCTCTCTGGGCCTTAGTCCAGAAGTCTGCTTTGCCCTACTATGCTCTACCGACAAGCTCTTTCTCATCAGGGCAAGCTTCTGTTGATCAACTTCTTGAGTATAAAGAACGCGAAGAAGCCCATACCTGGTATGAACTTGCAACTCCACAAAAAAAATATTTAGTGAAAGCTGAACAAATACTAACTTCTTTAGATGTTTCTTTAGAAGTTGAACTTTTATCTGATTCTCCGGTTTATGAAAATCCATTTAAAAACCCTCATTTTGAAAAAATACAAAGTAAAGGAACTAAAGTTTTTTTACTTAAAATTGAGAATGGCTGGGGATTTATTGATAATACTAAAACTCAAGCTAGTGGCTGGGTTCCTCTGACCCAGTTAACACCAAGCCTTGAAGATTTAGGAGTTCTTGTCACAATTAATAAGCAAAAGTTACTTTTAACCCCCGACGCCTCTTCACCTGCTGTAACTTGGCTTATGCCGAAAACTCGCCTAAAGGTTAAAAACTTTTTTAAATACTATGCTGCCGTTGAGGTTGGTCCTTATATTGGCTATGTAGATTTACGACAAATATCAAGCCGATTAGATTTTTCAGTCAAAATTCGTGACCCCCAAAAAGAATGGCAAGAAGTTAAAACTAGAATGGGACCTTACGTAAATTTAAAAAATGGCCAAAGACTTCACTTATCTGAAATCACAGGTTTTGAAACAAAGCAAAATTTTGCTATTGTTATTGATCATAAGTAATTGCCCAAAAGAAGCCGCTATCCAATTCTAAAATCAGATGTTGAAGTTTGGATTATGAGTTTAATTCCCAAAGTAGGTCCTGTTTGGTGGCGCCAAAGTGCTTACACTCAAAATCAAGTTCGATCCAATCTCGAACTAAATATCGCTGGAGAAAAGCTTTTAGAAAAAGAAATTTTTTCTTTAAGCTATCAATCAAAAGCAAGTCATGAGGGACTTATTTCTGCAAAGGGAATTTATAAAACTCTAGATGGGGAAAACTGGCAAAAACTCTCTCTTTTTGCAGATCAAGACTGGCCAGTATATATTGCAAAAAATGGTTGGTATTATGTTGGGCCTTACGTCAGTCAAGACAAAGGAGCGACGTTTACTTCTTATATTCGTTGGGAAATACTTTCCCAATCCCTTGAGAAGCATTTAAATACCCCTCCTAAACAAATTAAGCTCAGAAATCTAGAAGTTACAGTCAAAAATAGCGATCAAATACTGGTAAAAGTAGACGCCGGAGCTCGTGAACTTTGGCTAAAAAACTTTATTTCTACAGCTTCCTGGCAAGTGATAAAAAAGTAATTTTTTACATAAAACCGACTAAACCCTTGTTTTACTGCCATTTTTAAAGTTTATGGTACGAAACGGAGGTTTTTATGAAATATATCTATATGGCACTTGTTCTGACGACGTCTTTAAATTCTTTAGCCTTAAACTGTG